>NZ_JBXUOW010000095.1:0-15543 GCF_057196645.1 Micromonospora sp. ATLC16 | reverse complement strand
GCGTAGACAACTTCATGATCCACAGGTGTCGTGCTCGCTCCTCATCCGGGCACGGCCCTCAGGACGACGTCAGGCCAAAAAGGACATTCGCGGACTACTCCGGGGCCCTGAAGTCCGAGGGCAGCGACGGTTCCGAGGAATGGCTTGGAAGTTCCGTCGGCAAGGATGGACCATACTGATTAAGGGAGGAATTACGAACGACGATATCGACGCAATGCGCGGTACGATGTTCAGCGATCCGTCATCCGTCGCGGCGGTCGGGCGTACCGTGCCACGATACGGAAAAGACACGAGTGAAGGAGATGGGTGCCATGAGCACTAATCCGTTCGAGGATCCGGACGGGAAGTACCTCGTCCTGGTGAACGACGAGGGCCAGCACTCGCTGTGGCCGTCGTTCGTTGAGGTCCCGGCCGGCTGGACCGTGGTACTGCCCGAGACGGACCGGCAGTCGGCGTTGGACTACGTCAACGAGAACTGGACCGACATGCGCCCGAAGAGCCTGGTCGCGGCGATGGAGGCGGACACCGCCACGGCGTCCTGAACACACCTGCCGTGCCCCGCGCGGTGCCGCCGGCCCGCGCTGGGGCGCGGATGTCCCCGGCCGTCGAGTGAACCTCATCGCATCCGAATCGGCCGCGGCCGGGCCCCGATCGAACACAGGGGACGCGGAAGCAGGTTCGAGCTAAGGAGACCCCGTGCCCCGTCCGATCCGCTCCGGCATACGCCGCCCGGCCGCCGTGGCCGTGGCACTGTTCTCCGTCGTCGTCGCCTCCGCGCCCACGCCGGTCACGGCGGCTGGCGTCGACAGATTCCGCGCCGTGATCCGCTACACCGAATACGGCGTGCCGCACATTCTCGCCAAGGACTTTCAGGGCCTGGGATACGGCTACGGATTCGCCGCGGCGAACGACAACATCTGTGCGCTGGCCGACGGTTATCTGACCGTGGACGCGGGTCGGTCGCGGTTTCACGACGCCAGTCAACCGGTCGACTCCGGATTCGGTCGGGCGTCGACGACGCTGCACAGTGACCTCTACTTCCAGGACATCAAGGACCGCCAGGTGGTGGAACGGCTGGTCCGGCAGCCGGCGCCGCTCGGCCCGAGCCGCGAGGTCGCGGAGATGGTCCGGGGCTACGCCGCCGGTTACAACCGCTACCTGCGGGACACCGGTGTCGCCGACATCCCGGACCCGGCTTGTCGGGGCGCGGGCTGGGTACGCCCGATCACCGAGTTGGACGTCTACCGCTACGTCTACGGCTTCACCATCAGCGCCGGCAGCGGCGGCGTGATCGACGGCCTGGTCACCGCCGAACCACCGGCGGCGGGCGGTACGGCCGACCCGGTGCCGGCCACGGCGATCGCCCCGGGCAGCATCTGGTCCGGGCCGGCCCGGGCCGAACTCGGCAGCAACGCGATCGCGATCGGCTCGGCCGGCACCAGCAGAGGTGTCCGCGGCGCGTTGCTGGGCAACCCGCACTATCCATGGCAGGGCATCCGCCGGTTCTGGCAGAGCCAGCTCACCATTCCGGGCCGGTTCAACGTCTCCGGCGCCGGCCTGCTCGGCTTCCCGGCCGTGATGATCGGGCACAACCGCGACGTCGCGTGGACACACACGGTCGCCGTCCCCGCCCCGTTCGGCCTCTTCGAACTTCCGGTTGATCCCGCCGACCCGACCCGTTACCTGGTCGACGGCGTGGCCGAGCCGATGACCTCGCGCCGGGTGACCGTCGAGGTGCGCCAGCCGGACGGCAGCCTCGCCCCGGTCACCCGGACCCTCTGGTCCACCCGCTACGGTCCGGTGCTCAGCGGCGTACCCGGGCGACCGTTGCCGTGGGGCGCCACCGTGCACACCTTCCGGGACGCCAACGCCGGCAACCTGCGGGCGCTGAACACCTGGTTCGCGCTGGGTACGGCGCGCAGCACCCGGGAGGTGGATCGTGCTCTCGCCCGTACCCAGGGCATCCCGTGGCTCAACACGGTGGCCACGGACCGGGCCGGGCACGCCTACTTCGCGGACATCCAGGTGGTGCCGCACGTCACCGACGAGCACTTCGCCGCGTGCGCCACCGCTCTCGGCCGGCAGGTCTTCCCGGTGAACGGCGTACCAGTGCTCGACGGTGGGCGGTCGGCCTGCGACTGGGGCAGCGACGCCGACGCGGTACAGGAGGGGCTGTTCGGCCCGGCCCGGTTGCCCCGGCTGACCCGGTCCGACTACGTGACGAACGCCAACGACAGTGCCTGGCTGACCAACCCGGCAGCCCCGTTGACCGGTTTCCCGGCCATACTCGGCCCGATCGGCACGCCCCGTTCGGCGCGTACCCAGCAGAGCATCGTCACGGTACAGCGGCGGCTCGACGGCACCGACGGACTGCCCGGGCGGGGTTTCACCGCCAGGGCTCTCGGCCAAGTGCTCTTCGCCGACCAGAGCCGGGTGGCCGAGCTGACCGCCGACGACACCGTCGCCATGTGCAGATCCTTTCCGGACGGTGCGGCACCCGGCAGTGCGGGGCCGGTGGACGTCTCGGCCGCCTGCCCGGTGCTGGCCGGCTGGGACCGCAGCTATCGGCTGGAGAGCCGGGGAGCGCTGCTGTTCGCGCGGTTCGTCCAGCGGCTCGGCGGCACGCCGGTGCCCGGCGGTCCGTGGGCGGTGCCGTTCGACGCCGCCGACCCGGTGCACACTCCACGCGGCCTGGCCACCGGCAAGGCCGAAGTGCGGCGCGCCTTCGCGGACACCGTCGCGGAACTGGCCGACGCTGGCATCCCGGTCGACGCCCCGCTCGGCGACCACCAGTCGGTCACCCGCAACGGCGAGCGCCTGCCGGTGCACGGTGCGCCGCACGCGCTCGGCGTACTCAACGTGATTACCCCGGTCTGGCGGGCCGGTGCCGGCAACGTCGAGGTGACGCACGGGTCGAGCTTCATCCAGGCCGTCGACTTCCCGGCGGTCGGCGGCCCCCGGGCGGCGACCCTGCTGACGTACGCGCAGTCCGCCGATCCCACCAGCGCGCACTTTGCCGACCAGACGGCGCTCTTCTCGGCGAGCCGGTGGGTGCCGGGGCGGTTCTCCGAGCGGGAGATCGCGGCGTCGCCCGTGCTGCGCCTGAAGACCCTGTCCGAGTGAGTGCCGGGCGAACCGCCACGGCGAGGGGAGAGCGATGTCGGTACTGACCGTCGGCGACGTCCGGGTCTCGTACGAGGACCGGGGCGTCGGCGACCCAGTAGTCATGATCATGGGGTCGGCGGCCGGTGGCCAGGCATGGCACATGCACCAGGTGCCAGCCCTGGTCGCTGCCGGATACCGGGTGGTGACCTTCGACAACCGGGGGTACGGCGCGAGTGCCACGGACGACCCGTTCACCATCGATGACCTGGTCGCGGACACCGCGAATCTGATCGAACACCTCGACCTCGGCCCGTGCCGGGTGGTCGGCACCTCGATGGGCGGGTACGTGGCACAGGAACTCGCCCTCGCCCGGCCCGAGTTGCTGCGCCAGGCGGTGCTGATGGCGAGCCGGGCTCGCCGGGACGTGGCCCGGAGTGCGCTGTCCCGGGCCGAGGCGGAACTCTACGACTCCGGCATCGTGCTGCCCGCCGGATATCGCGCGGCGGTACGGGCGTTGCAGACGCTCAGTCCACGTACCCTCGACGACGACAAAGCCGTACGGGATTGGTTGGACCTGTTCGAACTCTCCCCGCAGCACTCGGCCGGCATCCGGGCACAGTTGGCTCTCGAGGCGATGCCGGACCGGCGGGCCGCGTACGCCGGTATCACCGTGCCCTGCCACGTGCTCTCGTTCGCCGACGACCTGATCACCCCGCCGTCACAGGGGCGTGAGCTGGCGGATGCCATCCCCGGGGCCACCTACACGGTAATCGCCGAGGCCGGTCACTACGGCTATCTGGAACAACCCGAGGCGGTCAACCGCAGCCTGATCACCTTCTTCTCCACCGCCGGCAGCTGACGGCGAGCGACCGGCGCACGAGTCGCCGGCGACCGCGAAACGCGATGCCGCCCGCCCGAGCGGAGGCACTGTCGGGGCGGGCGGCATCGGGCCGGGTCAGGTCTGCGGGGACTGGAACGCCGGCCCCAGCACCGTGGAGGCGCCTTCGGCGGACGGAATGTCGTAGAGCCGCTTGGCCTGGATCTGGAGCTGGCCCATGAGCGCCACCGCGTCGTCCATCTCCTCCGGGTGACCGTTGAAGACCCGGTTCAGGCTGGCCATCATGTTCGTGTACGACTCGTCGCAGCGCAGCGACTCCCGCCGCCCGACGGAGCCGTCCGCCAGCCGGTACGAGTCCGCGTCGTCCACCACCGGGTACACGCCCTCGGGATCGAAGGGAATCTCCGGTCCCTCGTACACCCACTTGCCCCTGGCGTTGCGGATGAGCTGCCGGCCCCGCACGATCTCGGCGAACCGGTAGTAGTGGCCGAGTTCCTCGGGATCGCCCAGGTTGTCCCCGTCGGCGTCGTGCGGGCTGCCCTCGCCCTGCTCGATGATCTGGAGGATGCCCAGCAGCGCGGAGCGCCGGTCGGTGACCTGGTAGAGCGTCCCCGGGGCGTCCGGCCAGCCGACCTGCCGGGCCCGGTCGCCGGTGAACAGGTTGCCGTCGTCGAACCGGATGATGGCCCGGGCGATCTGGTTGTAGTACCAGCCGATCGTCATCGGCTGGTACTCGGCCTTGGCGAAGAACTCCTCCATCTCCCGCATCGCGGTGGCGTCGGCCTGCTGCACGCGGCCGGCCTTGTCGGTCCGGACGCTGTCCTTGGCGATCACCGCGCCGCGGAACGGCTTGCCGTTCACCATCGGGTGCTCGGGTTGCTCGATCGCCATGAACACGTCCTTCACGTGCTCAAGCGAGAGTCGCCGCAGCCGGACGATCACGTCGGGCAGCACCGGCCCGGGCAGCCGGCCAGGGTACGTCGGGACCAGGCCGGGCCGGCCGATCTGCGGCGTACCGCCGATGGCGTTGAGGATGTTGCAGACCTGCGCCATGTGCTGCATCTCCTCAAGCAGCACCCCGCGGATGAGTTCCCGGATCGCGTTGTTGAAGCCGGGCTTGATGGAGAAGAGCGCGGCACTGTATGGCGGGATCGTCGCCTGTTCAACGAGCAGTGCCTGTTGCAGCACCGCCTTCAACTCGTCCCGGGAGGTGATCTCCATGACGGGTGGGACCGGTTTGGTGTCCAGCCATTTCACGATCATGTCTCGCTTTCCAGGTGAGAGGTCCCGAGTGACGGGCATGTGCGTCGGTGAGTCGACCGGAGCCAGCAGGGTGCGCTTCACGTACGTCTTCTGCTCCACCACGTGCCGGTAGTTGCCAAGGTCGAACAGATCCCGCATGACCGGGTAGAGGTTGGCGTACAGCTGGAAGATCGGCCAGACGTCCCGGTTCCAGGTGGGGCGCTCCGGTGCGTCGTGCCGGTTGAACACAAGGACGGCGACCCGGCCGTCCGGCTGGTTGGGCCGGTCCGGACTGTTCAGCAACACCGCGCTGGTCACCCCGTCGATGTAGGTCTCGGTCTCCGGTGCCTTCGCCGTCAGCCGCAGGTCGGCGCGGCCCCGCGCGTCGGTGGTGAGGGTGGCCGGGAACTCCACGGTGTTGGTCGGGCTCGCCGCGTTCAGCCGTACCTCCACCCCGGCCGCCGGCCGGCCGAACTTCGTCACGTGCACGGTGGTCGTCGCCGTGTCGTACGGCTTCGCCGGGTAGAGGCGGTGCACGATCTCGTCGGGATGCAACCAGATCCCGTCAGGACTCTCCGCGAGCAGTAGCTGCGGCGGCTCGGCCGCGTCGACCAGGGCGAGCTGCCGGTCGGCGATGCCGGCGAACTGCTCGGGGGTCAGTTGCACCGCGGTGATCCCGGCCCGGCCCTCCAGGAACGTCGAGTCGATGCCGGGCAGCGGGCCGAGCCGTCGGGGGGTGCCGTCGGGATCGAGCACAGCCAGGCTGACCACACCGAGGTCGGCCAGCGGACCGCCCTTGCTGCTGGTCGGCCAACTGTTCGACAGGTCCAGGTGGACCGTCCGGGTCTGCTCGTCGGTGCGTACCGGTGCGTCCCACATCGGGTTGCCGGCGACCCGCCGGAGCCGGCGGCCGGCGACGAACCGGCGCGGTTCCCCGGAGCGGTACGTCCCGATGCTGCCGACCAGCCGGCCGTAGGTGTGTGAACCGCCATTCTCGATCAGCTCGACGCTGTAGCCGTCCATCACGAACCGGATCGACAGCATGTCCTCCTGGGTGCCGTCCCGCAGGTCGCGCAGCAGCGGAGAGCGCAGGTCGTCGGCCCACTGGAGGTTCTTCAGCACCGAGGTGAACCCGGCGGCTGCGTTGGTGCCGGCCGGCTGCGGCAACCCCGGCCCGCGCCGCCAGAGGTCCTCGATCCAGGACGGCTCCAGATCGGCCCGGAGCAACTCGCTGCCGGCGGCGTCCACCACACGCATCCGCATGCCGTAGATGCCGGGCACGGTCTGGTCGCGCTGGTCGATGTCCACCATCTTGGCGTTCACCCGCAGGTTGTCGTCGCGGATCGTGCCACCCACCACCGGGTCGTCGTCGGTGCTGTCCAGCAGCGTCCCGTCGGGTCGCAGTCCGCTGCGCACGGTCAACCCGGCGAGCCGGAACGTCCCGGTGCCCTTGGGGTTGAACAGGCCGTTCTCGTCGATGACCCCGTTCTCGGTGAAGTAGGCGAGCCGCTGGAAGCGCGGCTCGAAGGCGTTGTTGTTGTAGTAGCGCAGAACATTGTTGATGGTGGATATGTCTGCCTGGAACTGTCCGGCGAAGTTCAGGCGCGGGTACCCCAGATAGCTCACGGCACCTCCTTCGGTATTTCGGACTCGGATGTCGGCTCGGCAGGGCGTCCGTCACGGCGTGCGGGCCGGTTGACGGTCGGCGAAGTACGAGATGTCCCGGATCACCGCGGCGATCTCGCCGAGGTCGGGTCGCGGTGCCGAGGCCGGCTCGGCCAGCAGCGCGGCGTGCCGCCGTCGGGTGGCACCGGAGAACGGCAGCGCGCTGTGGTCCGCGTACCGGATCGCGCCGGTCGAGTCCCGGCCCGGAATGACCAGGTTCCGGGCGTGCACGCTCGCGCTGAACGGCACGTCGAGCCGGCCGGTGCGGAACGCGGTGCGGATCCCGGACAGCAGGTCGCTCTCGGACAGCACCGGCTCGACCAGTTCGGCGACCTCGTCCTCGATCCAGCCCAGCTCCTCGGACACCCGGCCGGGATCCACCGCGACGAAATCGAACATGCTTGACGCGCCGACCGCCGCGAGGCGGATCCCGCGACCGTTGGCGTCGGCGTCGGGTAGCCCGCGCGCCTCCTGCTCGGTCTTGTTGACCACCTTGGTGGCACCGCCGAGCCGGGCGGTCAGGCCGCCGTAGAGGATCAGCCCGGAGGCCCAGGCCGGGTCGGCCGGAAAGGCGCCCATGAACTGGTGCAGCACCGGATACACCTCGACTCCTGGATCGAGGTAGCGGGCGGCGAGCGTCCGTACCGCCCGCAGCGCGGCGATGTCCTGGTGGATCTCCCCGCCCTGCGGGTAGGCGATCGACAGGCAGCGGACTCCCTCCAGGGTGGCGGCGACGGCCTCCAGAAGGGTGATCGCGAGGCTGATCGACGGCGGCACCAGCACTGCGGTCAGGGTGCCGAACAGCTCTCGGTCCACCACGACGCCCTCGTCGGCCAGGGCCCCGCAGGCGGCGTCGACCTGCTGCCAGCACCGCAGCGAGACGTCCAGCGGCACGTCCTTGCAGTACGGCAGGTTGTAACCGATGCCGCCGCCCTCGAAGGAGGTGATCCCGGCAGCCAGCGCGGTGGCGAAGAGGTCCCGCGCGTCCGGCGAGCCGTGCCGGACCTCCAGCGGCACCGAAACCGCACCGGTCAGCTCTCGGCCGCGCTGCCAGCCGTGCGCGACCAGCGGGTACCCGTTCAACCGGCTGGGCTCCTCGGCCAGTACCCGGGCGGCGACCCCGAACTGCCGCAACCGGGTGTACGAGTCGATCGTGACCGACAGCACCGAGGGTGCGGAGAGTTCGAGCTCCCGCAGCAGGGCCAGCATCTCCGGGTGCCCGCCCACCCCGCAGCGCGGCTGGATCGCCGGTACGCCGCGGCGGTCGGCGGCGCGGAGCACGTCGACCACCGCGTCGCCGGGCCGGTTCCGCAGGTACGCCACGATGTCGTCCCAGCCCGGCAGCCCGGCGGCGACCTCCGCGCTGACCTCCAGCGCGGAAAGCTCAGCCATGCTGAGGTTCCGGTTGCCGGGCCGCGTGCAGCGTGTCCAGCAGCGGTAGCAGCTCAGGCAGCCCGGTCAGGATGTGGTCGACGCCGAGCGCGGTGAGCCGGTCGAGGTCGGTCGCCCGTTTGTGCGCGCCGACCGAAAGGTTGCCGCCGAGCACGACCGGCCGGGCCAGCCGACCCTGGCGGCGCAGCTCCGGCAGGTCTCGCAGGTCGGCGTAGGCGTGACCGTTGACGCTGCCGATCAGGATCGCCTCGGCAGCCGGTTCGGCGTCCAGGGCGTCCGCGAACTCGGTGAGCGGGGTGCAGACCCCGAGGTTGACCACGTGGAAGTCGTGTGTGCGCAGCAGCCGGCAGATGAGCTGGTTGGCGACCGCGTGGGCGTCGCTGGCCGCCACGCCGAGGATGACGGTACGCGCATGGACGGTCGGCACGGACGTCACGGTGCTACCTCCGGATCTCGGGGGTCGAAGCGGATGGGCAGGCCGCGGAGGAAGCGGAAGTTGATGCTGTCCAGCCAGCCGATTTCGCCGTCGATGCGCCAGTTGGTCGTCCGCTGCACCAGCCGGCGCATGGCTATCTCGATTTCGGTCTGCGCGAGCGCGGCACCGAGGCAGTAGTGAATGCCGTGGCCGAAGGAGAGGTGGTCGGAGGCCTTGCGGGTCAGATCCAACCGATCCGGGTCGGGGTACCGCAGCGGGTCGCGGTTGCCGGCGCCGAGCACCAGAGCCACGGACTCGCCGGCGCGGACCAGGTTGCCGGACACCTCCAGGTCGCGCAGTGCGATCCGGGTGGTGAACTGCACCGAGCTGTCGTATCGGAGAAACTCCTGCGCGGCGTTCGCCGCCAGGTCCGGCTGCCGGCGCAGCAGGTCCGCCTGCTCCGGGTGGTCCAGCAGAGCGAGGGCGGCGTTGCCGATCAGGTTGGTGGTGGTCGCCTGCCCGGCGTCGATGAGCAGCAGGAAGTTCGCGAAGACCTCGTCGTCGCTGTACGCGCCGTCGCGCAACTGCCCGGCGACCATCTGGGTGAACAGGTCGTCGCTGATGCCGGCCCGGCGGTCCTCGGCGTTCTCGTCGAAGGCCGCCCGCAGTGCGGTCAGCCGGGGCATCTCGGCAGCGGACTGGGAGAAGAACTCCGGCAGCAGGCCGCGCCACCCCTCCAGCAGGTGTGTGGCGTGCGACGGCACCCCGGCCAGCATCGCGATGACACCCCGGGTCAGCGGTTCGGAGAAATCGTGGATCACGTCGAGCCGACCGGTCGGCACCACCCGGTCCAGCAGGTCGTCGGTGAGTCGCTCGATCACCGAGCGGATGTTCCGGATGAATCGTGGCGAGAGGTTCGGCCGGATCAGCTTGCGGAGCCGGGTGTGCTCGGGCGGCTCGGTGAAGAGCATCATCTTCTTGAGAATTGCCGCGAGTGGTGCCATCGCCCGTTGCGATTCCGCCGGGAGTTGGGCATGGAATTCGTCGATCCGGGCCCCGGACAGCCGGTCGTCCTTTGACAGCCGGGCCACCTCGGCATGGGTCAGTACGACCCATGTCCGCATTAGGTCGTCCCAATACGCCGGATGCTGCTCACGCAGCCTGGAATACAATTCGTAGGGACGTGCGATCCATTCGGCCTCGAACAGGTCCAACAGGCTGTTGGTTCCGGTCACCGTCACCGCTCGATCCTTCCCCCGTTATGCCCGCAAGCGGAGCGACAGCGCATGTATACCGCCCGGTCCGGGCGGTGTCCACCGGGGATGGGCAGTTCGTCTGGCATTCTCCGGTCATCGACCCTCCTCATTCATGTGTCGCTTAAGGAGGGTGACAGGGCAGATCGGCGATGCTAGCGTGACGGGGCCGTGCCGGTGATATGCGCCATGGGAAATAAATACTGGCGTCGGGTTGCCGGATGATTGGGCCTTTTTGAACTGGACAGCGGCGCGTGCGCCCAACGGTGCATTCTGATGCGCTGCGGTCACGGACGGTCCCGGGAGCTGTTGTGACGCGCTATCTTTTCGTTCCCTTTCCGATGCACGGGCACGTGAATCCGATGATCCCGGTCGTCACGGAGTTGCTGGCCCGGGGATCGGCCGTCGACGTGGCGGTGGATCCGGCATTCGCCGCACCCTTCGTGGCCGAGGGCGCCCGGGTGCACGAGGTCGAGACGCCGATCCTCGGCTCGGTGCCGGAGAACCTCGATCGGCGCGGGCGTGCGCGTCGACGGCGGGTCAACGCCGGCATCCGGCGACGGCGCGCCCGGCTCGTCGACGAACTCGTCTCGCGCTGGCCGCAGTGGCGACCCGACGTGGTGGTGACCGACCTCTACGCGGAGTGGGGCGGTGCCGCCGCTCGGCGTACCCGGACTCCGCTGGTCTCCTTCACCGGCACGTTCGCGGTTAACCGGCGGATGGGGATCGAGGGCATCCGCAAGGCCGCCGGCCCGTTGGTGGTGGCGTTGCTGGTCGGTACCGGACTGATCCGGATCGTCCATCCGGCGATGCGGGACCGCGCCGCGCTGGCCCTGGTGAACACGACCGACGACTTGCAGCCGGACCGCGCGGGCTTCGACGACCGTTACCGCTTCATCGGCCCACTGCTCCGCCCCGACGAGCACACCGATGTCGCGCTGCCCTGGGACCGGCTCGCCGCCGGCCCGGTGATCTACGTCTCCTCCGGTACCGTCTACCAGCGGGGCACCGACTTCTACCGGACGGTGGCCGAGGCGTTCCGGGACACCGAGTGGACAGTGGTGATGGCCACCGCCCGCACCGACCCCGCCGAACTCGGCGACCTGCCGGCCAACGTGTACGCCCGGCAGTACGTCCCGCAGCACGCCGTGCTGCGGCACAGCGACGTCTTCCTGACCCATGCCGGGATGAACTCCGTCCTCGACGCGGTGCGGTGCGGCGTGCCGATGCTTACCGCACCGTTCTCGCTGGATCAGAAGGGCACCGCGGAACACCTGGAGAAACTCGGAGTCGGCTTCGTGCTCGGCCGGACCGTACCGCTCGACGGGATCCTCGACGCCGCCCGCTGGCTCGCCGGTGACGATGAGATCAAGGCGAGGCTGGCCCGGCTGGCCGCGCCGATGATGGCCCTCGCCGGCCCATCCGCCGCCCGCGCCGCAGACGCGCTCCAGGAGTTCGTCGCCGCTCAACTGCCGCGCGCCACGGCCGGCACCTGAACCGCGACGTGCTCTCCAGGCCGGCACCATCCCGGAGCCCATCCGTCGCACGGCAACCAGGCGTCTCCCGCCGGACGTACGACGAGCGGGCAGCGCCGCCCACCGCCGGCCGGACGGTGTCCGCCGTGCCGCTGCCTCCCGCCCGGTCGGCGTCAGCTGCCACGTCCCGGGCGGCTACCACCACCCGGCGCCGGACCGGACGTGGCGGCTGTGCCGCGGCGGCTGGCGGTGCCGGTGCCTCCTGCCGACCGGGTCGCCGCAGCTGCGGACGCCCCGCAGAAGTTCCATCAGATTCGCTGATCCGGTAAGCGCCGGAGGCCGTGAGGGAGACCATTCATGTCAGGTATTGAGAGACGCCAGTTCCTGCGCGGTCTGGCCGCCGTCGGGTTCGCCGCCGCGGGTGGCGCCCGGCTGCTCGACAGTGGACCGGCGTGGGCGTCGAGCGGCACGGCGACGAACCCGCACGAGACGGTGGTACGGGACGCCGCGATGCTCTGGACCCGCCCGCCCACCGGTTGGTGGAACGCCCCGTTCCTCGGCGACGGGCTGCTGACCGCCCAGGTGTACGTCGCCGAGCAGGGCAGCGGGCTGACCTTCGCGGTCGGCCCGGCGGGGACGGCCTGGCACACTCCCGCCGCCCGGTTCACCCTGCCGCTGTCCGGTACGGTCACCGGGGCGCGTTGGCAGCTCGATCCGTGGAACGCGGAACTGACCGGCACGGTCAGTACCACCCGAGGCAGTCTGACGTTCAGCGTGGCGGTACCGCACGGCGCCGGCCTGCTGCTGGCCGGGCTCACCGCCGGCGGCGGGGAGCGGGCGGCGGACCGGCTGACGGGCACCTCGGGCGACCTGGGCTGGCACGACAGGTGGACGGGGAGCCGTCGCTGGGTGGCGATCGGCGAGGCCCGCCGCGGCGCGCGCGATCTGCTAGCCAGGGATCCGGCCGAGGTCCTCGCCACCCATCGCCGGTGGTGGCACGACCACTACTCCGGCAGCTTCGTCTCGGTGCCGGACAAGACGTTGCAGCGGTTCCACTGGTTGCAGGTCTACGCGGCGGCCAGCACCGCTCGCAGCGACCCGGCCGGTGGCCTGGACACCCCCAGCACGCTCGCCTCGACGAACCACCTCGAACTGCATCCGGCAGCGGCCGCGGCGGAGACCGGCGACTGGCCGCGGAGCTTCGACCACCTGGTCTTCGCCACTCCGGGGGCCGGGTTGAAGTCCGGGGACGCGGAGAACCCGGTGGTCGCCTGGAACCTCCCGGACGTCTGGGACAGCTACCGGTACGGCGGCGACGAACGGATCCTCCGCACGGTGCTCCAACCGATGCTGCGCAGCGCCGTCGGCTACTACGCGGACTTCCTGATGGAGGGTGCGGACGGCCGGCTGCATCTGCCCTCCACCTACTCGCCGGGCTTCGGGGACGTACAGGACAGCACCTACGACCTGTCGCTGCTGCGTTGGGCGGCCAACCGGCTGCTGGAGTCTGCCCGGCCCGGCGACCCGGCGCACGTCGAACTCGACCGGTGGCGCTCGCTGATCGACCGGCTGGTGCCGTACCACACCGACGAGACCGGCGTCCTCCTCGGTGCGGGTGTCCGGTTGACCGTCTCGCAGGCTCGGCCAGCGCACCTGCTCTGGATGCACCCGCTCGGGGAGAAGACGTGGCGCCGCCCCGGCGACCGGGATCTGATGCGGCGCAGCCTGGATCACTGGTCCGCGATGCCGCAGGCGTGGAACGGTCGGTCGTACCTGGCCGCCGCGACGATGGCGATCGGGGTGCGGGCGCCCGAGCTGGCGCTCCGGCATCTCGGGCAGGTCCTCGACAGCCGCGAGCACGCCGGATCGCGGCTGCTTTCCACCACGTTGTACCAAGACGGCCGACTGTCGCAGCCGGGGGCCTCGTTCGAGGCGGCCCAGGTGATGATGCGGATGCTCGTCTCCGGGGACGACGACAACGTGGTAGAGGTCTTCCCGGGCCTGCCAGCCGGCTGGCGCGACGTCTCGGTCGGTGGGCTCCGGGCGCCGGGTGCGTTCGTACTTGACGCGTCGCGTAGTGACGGCCGCACCGACTGGATCCGGGTACGCAGCGAGGGCGGCCGCCCGTTGCTGTTGCAGCACGGGATTGCCGGCCCGGTCGAGGTGCGGGACGAGGCGGGCCGGCTCCTGCCGGCCGAGCTTGCCGGGCCGGGGATGCTCCGGCTCCAACCGGCGGCGGGTGCGACGGTCGAGGTGCGCGGGAGCGGTCCGATCCGGCAGCCGGGCCTGCGGGACGTGCCGGCGCTGGGTGCCGGCCGGCAGTGGGGGTACACCGAGGCCGGCCCGGACGACTCGCTGGCCGCCATGCTCTGATCAGCCCACCCGGTCATTCGACGGCGCTGGCTCCCTCGCGGGGCCGGCGCCGTCCCGGTGCCCGGCACCGTGTTGTCACCGGTCGTCCGGTCCGCGCGGGTGCCAGTACGGCATCCGCGCCGACCGGGTACTGCCGGCCCGTCGAGCGAACCCGAGCGGTAACCGGCGGGACGGGGCACCGGCGGTGCGGTTCAGCAGGCCCGTAGCAGGTCGTTCTGGCCCGGCGTGGTGGGTGCCGGTACCGCTGCCGTGATGGTGCTGGGGCGACCCACCGTCTCCAGACTGTTGATGAGGGCGACACCCAGCGGGGTGAGGCTGTGCCGGACGGTGTTCTGCCGTCGGTGGGTGGTGATCAGGCCGGCGTCGCGCAGTACCCCGGTGTGCTGGCTGACCGACGCGGCGGAGACGCCGAGCCGGCGGCCCAGTTCGGTAGTGGTGGAGCTGCCGGCGAGCGCACCCAGTAGCTTGCTGCGGGTACGCCCGACGAGCGCCGCGAGCGCCCGCTCCTTGTGCTCGTCGCGGTTCCAGAGCCGGTTCGCCGCTTCCACACTTATCGGTGGCGTGTAGACCAGGACCGGCGGGCAGCCGTCGTCGTTACGCGGGGCGAACACGTCCGGGCGGTCGAAGTGAAACAGCGACGGCGCGAAGAGCAGGCCGCGCTCGTCGATGCGCATCACCCGGTCCGACCCGTTGGTGATCTCCAGGACCGGCGGCTCCCAGGACAGGAGCGGGTGCAGGCTGCGCAGGAAGCCGTCGACGCCGTGGCCGAGCATGATGTTCCCCTTGGCCGCCCGGTCGCTCTCCAGGAAGCTGGAGAGCGCTTGCCGGTATGGCGCGACTCCACTCTCGTGGAACCGGCGGAAGGTGCCGATGACATTTTCCGCCGGCTTGTTCGGCCGGTAGTTGGCGGCCACCTCGGCGTCAAAAGAAGAAACAGGCGTTCGGAACATCTCGGCTGTAAGTCGTATAGAATGTACGACCGACTCAACCGCGTGTGCCCGGTGCCCTACCCTAACTCGTACTCCACGGCGCCACCCGTCGAACAGTACGGCGCCGGCGCTCCTAGTGAATAGGCGTGCCGCGAATAATGTTTCGGAAATTGGGCTATAACTGGATAGTAAACGGACGCGTGCCAGCCCTTCGGTCGAAAAAACAAGCCGCATGACATCCCCCGAGTTCGATATGCGTCGGCATCAGGAACCATACCCAGTCAGTCTTTCGTTGGCTAGCCTGCGCGGACCTATGACCCGCCCCGCGTGCGGCACGGGGGTGCCAAGCATCCGGGTTAAACTGCGCCTCGGCTGCGACTTTAAATTCTCGTGAAAGCGAGTGGAATTCGCCCCCGGCAGAGTCGCGGTGCGGCACGGGTGTATGAGAGTGGGGGGCGACCTGGCACCGATTTGGCCACTTTGTCACGAAAAAGATGGATAGTGTGAAGGCTCCCCGACCCATTGGTGCCCGGTCGGTGGCTCTCGCCCGAGTTCCACCGGGGTCAGGGCCGTTGCGTGTTTGACCGATTGCGGCTTGAGCTGGGATTTCACGGGGTGATTAGCCTCTGTGGAGGCGGTCGGGGCGGGTGAGGTCGCCTAGGTGATCATGGGAGTTCTCACGCTTCCGCGACACCTTGAGGACCTCACCCGCGATGTCAGCATGCCCGATCCCGGTACTGTCCGCCGTCACCACCCCCACCGACACCCCACCCCGTCTCGTGACCGAGGGTGAGCAAGCCGGTCTGCTGCACGCGTTGGCGGCGGTGCCCGATCCCCGCAACCCGCGTGGGCTGCG
>NZ_JBXUOW010000094.1:0-15607 GCF_057196645.1 Micromonospora sp. ATLC16 | reverse complement strand
GGCCCTGGCCGGCGCGGCCCGGGTGGCGGTGGCGCTGCCGCTGCCGGACGACGCCGATGCCGCCGAGGCCCTACGCGCGGTCGCCGAGGGCGCACTGCTGGGCGGTTACCGCTTCGCCGGGTACAAGACCCGGCCGCAGCCGGCCCGCCGCGAGCCGGTCGCCGAGGTGCTGGTGGCCGTGCCGGACGCCGCAGACGCGGCAGCGCAGGCCGAGGTGGTCCGGGCGCAGACGGTGGCCGGCGCGGTCCGGCGTACCCGCGACTGGGTCAACATCGCCCCGAACGAGCTGCGCCCGCCGGCCTTCGCCGACGCGGTCGCCGAGGCGGGTCGGGCGGCCGGTCTCGAGGTCGAGGTGCTCGACGAGGTCGCGCTGCGCGAGGGCGGGTACGGCGGCATCATCGCCGTCGGTCAGGGCTCGGAGGCCCCGCCGCGACTGGTCAAGCTGACCTACACCCCGGACGGTGGCGGCACCGGTAAGCGGGTCGCCCTGGTCGGCAAGGGCATCACCTTCGACACCGGTGGCATCTCGATCAAGCCGGCGCAGGGCATGTGGGAGATGAAGTCCGACATGGCCGGTGCGGCGGCGGTGTCGGCCACCATGCTGGCGGTGGCCGAGCTGAAGCCGTCGGTGACGGTGACCGGATACGTGCCGATGGCGGAGAACATGCCGTCGGGGACCTCGTACCGGCCGGGCGATGTGATCACCATGTTCAACGGCAAGAAGGTGGAGGTGCTCAACACCGACGCCGAGGGCCGGATGATCCTCGGTGACGCGATGGCCCGGGCCTGCGCCGACGGCTGCGACTACCTGTTCGAGACCTCCACCCTGACCGGCGGCCAGGTCGTCTCGCTGGGCAAGCGGATCTCCGGCGTGATGGGTACCGCCGAGCTGTGCGAGCGGGTCCGCGGTGCCGGCGACGCGGTCGGCGAGCCCGCCTGGCCGATGCCGCTGCCGGACGACGTGCGCAAGGGCATGGACTCCGACGTCGCCGACATCTCCCAGGTCAACGCGGGCATGGACCGGGCCGGCCACATGCTCCAGGGCGGTGTCTTCCTGCGTGAGTTCGTCACCGACGACGTCGCCTGGGCGCACATCGACATCGCCGGCCCCTCGTACCACGCGGGCGAGGCGACCGGCTACTGGACCAAGGGCGGCACCGGCGTCCCGGTCCGCACCCTGCTGCACCTGATCGCCGACGTGGCCGCCAACGGCTGAGCCCCGCGCGGGCTGCGCGGGCTGCGCGGGCTGCGCGGGCTGCGCGGGCTGCGCGGGCTGCGCAAGATTCGATCAGTTTCGGGGAAGTTGCTGTCTCCACGCGCCGGGAGGCAGCAACTTCCCCGAAAACTGCTGGCGCGCGCAGCGCGGAAGCGCGCAGCGCGGAAGCGCGCAGCGCGGAAGCGCGCAGCGCGGAAGCGGGTCAGTACTGCTCGGGGCGGCGTTTGCGGCGCTCGTTGTAGTCGCGCATGCGTTGCGGGTAGCCCATCAGCGCCACGTCGTAGATCGGAATGCTCAGCCGGTACGCGAACCGCCGCGCGCCGTCCGGCCCGTCGATCCGGCGTCGGGTCCACTCGCCGTCGTCGGCGATCAAGATCACCGTGGTCGCGGTGACGGTGGTACGCGGTTCGATGTACGCCTCGACGCCCTTACGGGTGCGGACGAAGTTCTCAAGGTGCTCCAGATCGGCACGATTGGCCGTACGGTCAGGGTCAGCCGCACGTGATCGCTTGCTTCGCCGGAACAGTCCCACCGAGCCGTCTCCCCAGTCGTGGCGTATCGAAGGCAGAGCCAAGGGTACGTGGCGGCAACGTGTCGTTGGGCACCTCGGTACGCGGGTGCGACGCGGTGGTGACAAGATGGCCGAGGTGGGGTGTGTCCGTGTTACCCCGCCGTGACCCCCGATGCAGCGAAGCGACCTGGGAGTTGGACGTGAGCGAGCCGAACGACGCAACCTTCGACATCGTCATCCTCGGAGGTGGAAGCGGCGGTTACGCAACCGCCCTGCGCGCCGCCCAGTTGAACCTTTCCGTGGCGCTGGTCGAGAAGGGCAAGCTGGGCGGCACCTGCCTGCACAACGGTTGCATCCCGACCAAGGCGCTGCTGCACGCGGCCGAGATCGCCGACCAGACCCGCGAGTCGGAACAGTTCGGTATCAAGGCCGAGCTGGTCGGCATCGACATGGCGGGGGTCAACTCGTACAAGGACGGCGTGGTCTCGCGGCTCTACAAGGGCCTGCAGGGGCTGGTCAACGGCAACAAGTCGATCACCTTCGTCGAGGGGCACGGCCGGCTGGTCGCGCCGAACACGGTCGAGGTGGACGGCAAGCGGTACACCGGCCGCAACGTGGTGCTGGCCTCCGGGTCGTACGCCAAGAGCCTGCCGGGCCTGGAGATCGACGGCGAGCGGGTCATCACCAGCGACCACGCCCTGACCCTGGACCGGGTCCCCGCCTCCGCGATCGTGCTCGGCGGCGGGGTGATCGGCGTCGAGTTCGCCAGCGTGTGGAAGTCCTTCGGGGTGGACGTGACGATCGTCGAGGCGCTGCCCCGGCTCGTCGCCGCCGAGGACGAGGAGTCGTCGAAGGCGCTGGAGCGGGCCTTCCGCAAGCGGAAGATCAACTTCAAGGTCGGCAAGCCGTTCGAGAAGGTCGAGAAGACCGACAACGGCGTGAAGTTGACCATCGCCGGCGGCGACACCGTCGAGGCCGAGCTGCTGCTGGTCGCGGTCGGCCGGGGCCCGAACACCGCCGACCTCGGCTACGAGGAGCAGGGCGTCAAGGTCGACCGGGGCTACGTGCTGACCGACGAGCGGCTACGCACCAACGTGCCGAACGTCTACGCCGTGGGTGACATCGTGCCCGGTCTCCAGCTCGCCCACCGCGGTTTCCAGCAGGGCATCTTCGTCGCCGAGGAGATCGCCGGCCAGAACCCGGCGGTGATCGACGAGGCGGGCATTCCCCGGGTCACCTACAGCGACCCGGAGCTGGCCTCGGTCGGCATCACCGAGGCAAAGGCCAAGGAGCAGTACGGCGCCGACAAGGTCAAGACCTACAACTACAACCTCGGCGGCAACGGCAAGAGCCAGATCCTCAAGACGGCCGGTTTCGTGAAGCTGGTGCGGGTCGAGGACGGCCCGGTGGTCGGCGTGCACATGGTCGGCGCGCGGGTCGGCGAACTGGTCGGCGAGGCGCAGCTGATCTACAACTGGGAGGCGTACCCGGGCGAGGTGGCGCAGCTCGTGCACGCCCACCCGACGCAGAACGAGGCCCTGGGCGAGGCGCACCTCGCGCTTGCCGGCAAGCCGCTGCACGCGCACGCTTGATCACGACGTATCCGCGGCGCTCGGCGACGGGCGACGCCCCCCACCAGGGAAATTGAAGGAGTCTGGAGAACATGCCGGTATCGGTCACCATGCCCCGGCTCGGCGAGAGCGTCACCGAGGGCACCGTCACGCGCTGGCTCAAGCAGGAGGGTGACACCGTCGAGGTCGACGAGCCGCTGCTTGAGGTGTCCACCGACAAGGTCGACACCGAGATCCCGTCCCCGGCGGCCGGGGTGCTGACCCGGATCGTGGTGGGCGAGGACGAGACGGCCGAGGTCGGCAGCGAGCTGGCGGTGATCTCCGGCGAGGGCGAGTCGGCCGGCGGCGGAGCCGCCCCGCAGCAGCAGGAGGCCCCCGCCGAGCAGGCCGCCGAGGCCGCAGCGGAGCCCGAGGCCGAGGCGGAGCAGCCCGCCGTCGAGGAGCCGGCCGAGCAGCCGGCGCAGGCGGCCCCGGCGGCGTCGGGTGCGGGCACCCCGGTGCAGATGCCGGCCCTGGGCGAGAGCGTCACCGAAGGTACGGTCACCCGCTGGCTCAAGCAGGTCGGCGAGACCGTCGAGGTCGACGAGCCGCTGCTGGAGGTTTCCACCGACAAGGTCGACACGGAGATCCCCTCGCCGGTCGCCGGTACCGTCCTGGAGATCAAGGTCGCCGAGGACGAGACCGCAGAGGTCGGCGCGACCCTGGCCGTGGTCGGTGCCGCCGGTGAGGCGCCGACCGAGGCGAAGCCGGAGCCGAAGCCCGAGCCCGAGGCGGCGGCCGAGCCCGAGCCCGAGCCGGAGGCAGAGACGAAGCCGGAGGCCGAGCCCGAGCCGAAGGTGTCCGAGCCAACGCCCGGCATGTCGTACAACGAGCCGGCCGCCGAGGCCGAGACCGCTCAGGAGCCGGTCAAGGCCGAGCAGGCCGCGCAGCCGGCGGCTCCCGCCCCGCAGCGCACGGCGTCGTCCAACGGCGGCGAGCAGGCGGCCGGTTACGTGACGCCGCTGGTACGCAAGCTGGCCGGCGAGCACAACGTGGACCTCGCCTCGGTCAACGGCACCGGGGTCGGCGGTCGGATCCGCAAGCAGGACGTGCTGGACGCGGCGGAGAAGGCGCGTGCCGCCAAGGCCGCTCCCGCCCCGGCGGCAGCCCAGCCTGCGGCCGGCGCACCGGCCAAGCCGGCCGCCAAGCCGCAGCCCAGCGCCAAGCGGGGCACCACCGAGAAGTTGCCGCGCATCCGCGCGGCCATCGCCAAGCGGATGCTGTCGTCGCTGCACGAGATGGCGCAGCTGACCACGGTGGTCGAGGTGGACGTCACCAAGGTCGCCAAGCTGCGGGCGCAGGCCAAGGAGTCGTTCCAGCAGCGGCACGGCGTCAAGCTGTCGTTCCTGCCGTTCTTCGCCCTCGCGGCCATCGAGGCGCTCCAGGCGTACCCGATCGTCAACGCCAGCATGGACCTGGACGGTGGGACGATCACCTACCCGGACGCCGAGAACCTCGGCATCGCGGTGGACACCGAGCGGGGCCTGCTGGTGCCGGTCATCCACAACGCCGGTGACCTCAACCTCGGCGGTATCGCCAAGCGGGTCGCCGACCTGGCCGAGCGGACCCGGACCAACAAGATCAGCCCCGACGAGATCGCCGGGGCGACCTTCACGCTCACCAACACCGGCAGCCGGGGTGCCCTCTTCGACACCCCGATCGTGCCGTCGCCGCAGTCGGCGATGCTGGGTACGGGTGCCGTGGTAAAGCGTCCGGTTGTGGTGAACGACCCGAACCTGGGCGAGGTCATCGCCGTACGCCAGATGGTCTACCTGGCCCTGTCGTACGATCACCGGCTGATCGACGGCGCCGACGCGGCCCGCTTCCTGACCGCCGTCAAGGAGCGCCTGGAAGCCGGCAACTTCGAAGCCGAACTGGGCTTGTAACCCCAGCGCACGCAGGGCGCCCCGGTCCCCCGGACCGGGGCGCCCCGCCGTCCCACCCACACCCTCGCCGCCCAGCCCTCGCGATCATGCAGTTGTGGCACCCGATTTGCAGCGTTATGCACTTCTTGTTCACCGCCACAACTGCATGATCGGCGCGGCGGGTGGGGGTGGGGGTGGGGGTGGGGGTGGGGGTGGGTGGTGCACACGGTGGTGGCCACTCGGATCCGCACGCGCCCGCTGGCACGGCCAGCCCCCCCCGGTACGACGTGAGACAACCAGGTTGTAGCACTTTGTAGCACGCTCGCCTAGCATGGAGCCGTGGCAGAGCACGCGCACCGGGAAATCACCCAGCGAGAGCTGCGCAACGAATCCGGGTCGATCATGCGCGGCGTGGAGCGGGGTGACTCCTTCATCATCACGCGCAACGGCACGCCGATCGGCAAGTTGATCCCGCTCCGGCGACGCACCTACGTGCCACGAGCCGAGGTGATGGCGGCCTTCACCACCGCGCCCGTACTCGACGTGGAACGGCTCCGTCGCGACCTCGACTCGGCAGTCGACCAGGACCTGTCCGACCGTGAGTGGTGACCCACCTGCCGACCGTGGGCTGATCGACACGAACATCGTCATCCACCTGGGTGCCCTCGACCCGCAGGAACTACCCGAGGAGATGGTGATCAGCGCCGTCACGCTCGCCGAGTTGTCCGCCGGTCCACACCACACCGACGACCCCGCCGAACGGGCCCGACGGACAAGCATCCTGCAACACACCGAGGCCACGTTCGACCCACTGCCCTTCGACGCCGAGGCGGCGCGCGCCTTCGGACTGATCACCGGCGCGGTCCTGGTTACCGGGCGCACCACTCGTCGCCGGATCGCCGACCTGATGATCGCCTCGGTGGCTCACGTCAACCAACTGCCGCTGTACACGACCAACCCGGGCGCCTTCACCGGCCTGGCGGACCTGGTCAGCATTCAACCCGTACGACGCCCCTGACGAAAGCCGTGCGGCTGCCGACCGCCCGAAGTTCGATCGCTGGCTGACCACAGGTTGACAAGGTCGACTGACACGACCTGGCGGGCTTGTGGAGAGCCCGGTGCGCAGGAAAGGGTTCGGCACACCTCGGCTCCCGCCGTGGAACTGCTGGTGCGGGTGTACCGGCTCACCGCTCAGGTCCTGGTCAAACTCGGCGAGGCCGACCTGGCCTGGCTCGCCGCCGACCGCGCCATGACCGCCGCTCACGGCGATCATGCCGTACCGCTGTCGCCGTGGTCCCGTTCGCGCTCGACCTGGTCGACACGCTGGAGGGCCTGGTCACCCACGGCAGGATCCGGACGTACGGGTGGAGCACCGACTATCCCGACTCGGCTGCCGCCTTCGCACCGGCCGCCCCGCACTGCACGGCGATCCAGCACGACCAGTCCGTGCTGCGGGACAACGCCGAGTTGCTGGCGGTCTGCGAGACGTACGACCTGGCCAGCATCAACCGGGGGCCGCTGGCGATGGGCCTGCTCACCGCCGCGACCCGGTCGCTGGGCGACGACGACGTGCGGGGGCGCGCGCCGGAGTGGTTGCCCTGGTTCATCGACGGCAAGCCGGCACCGGAGTGGGCGCAGCGGGTGGCTCGGGTACGCGCGGCGCTCACCGCCGACGGCCGCACCCTCGCCCAGGGGGCGCTCGGCTGGTTGCTGGCCCGCAGCCCACGTACGGTGCCGATTCCCGGCTTCCGCACGGTGGCCCAGGTCGAGGAGAACACCCGGGTGCTCACCCTCGGGCCGCTGCCCGCCGACGCCTACGACGAGGTCGAGCGGCACTGTCGGAGCTTCGTCGGGACGGGGCCGCCACGCGGGCGTGACCGAGTCGGCGCGGCCGGGTCGCCGCGCGTACCCGAAGATGGAGGCATGCGGATCCTCATGGCCGGCGCGTCCGGCTTCCTCGGCACCCGGCTGGTCGACCTGCTCGTCGCCGACGGGCACCAGGTGACCCGGCTGGTACGACGACCGCCGCGCGCCGCCGACGAGCGACGATGGTCGCCGTCGGCGGCGCAGTTGGACCCGGCGGTGGTCGCCGAGGCCGACGCGGTGGTCAACCTGGCCGGCGCCGGTGTCGGCGACCGGCGCTGGAACGACAAATACCGGGAGTTGATCCGGTCCAGCCGGGTGGACAGCACCACCACCCTGGCCACCACGATCGCCGGTCTGCCCGTCGCGGATCGACCGGAGGTGCTGCTGAACGCCTCGGCGGTCGGCTGGTACGGCAACACCGGCGACCGGGTGGTGGAGGAGGACGCGCCGGCCGGCGAGGGGTTCCTCGCCGACGTGGCCCGGGTGTGGGAGGCGGCCACCCGGCCGGCCGAGGACGCCGGGGTACGGGTGGTGCGGCTGCGTACCGGCCTACCCCTGCACCGCGACGGTGGCCTGCTCAAGCCGCAACTGCTGCCGTTCAAGCTGGGCATCGCGGGCCGGCTCGGCAGCGGCCGGCAGTGGGTTCCGTGGATCTCGATGACCGACTGGCTCAACGCCACCACGTTCCTGCTGGCCCGGGCCGATCTCGCCGGGCCGGTCAACGTGGTAGGCCCGGCCCCGGTCACCAACGCCGAGTTCACCCAGGAGCTGGCCCGTCAACTGAACCGTCCCGCGGTGATCCCGATCCCGGCGCTGGCCCTGAAGGTCGCCCTGGGCGGCTTCGCCCAGGAAGCCCTCACCAGCACCCGCGTCCTCCCCGGCGTCCTCAACCGCGCCCAGGTCACCTTCCGCTACCCCGACCTCCCCACCGCCCTCCACGCCGCCCTCCACGACTGACGCGCCCTTCCGCCGGCCTCCGATGCGGTTGATCATGAGGTTAGCGGCAGAGTTGATCTCTGAAACTGCCGCTAACCTCATGATCAACGCGGACGGTCGCGGGTGGGGGTCCGGGTGGGTCCGGGTCAGCAGCCGATGAGCCAGTGGTTGGGGGCGGTCTGGCGAAGGGTGGTGGTGTAGAAGGTGTTGTAGAGGCCCATCCGCTGGTTGGAGCCGTTGGCGTAGGCGTAGCCGCCGGAGTGGTAGGCGCGGCCGGCGGTGACGTGGGCGTAGTTGCTGGCGGTGACGCAGGTGGGGGCGCCGGTGGGGGTGGGGGTCGGGGTGGGGCTCGCCGTCGGGGTGGGTGAGGCGGTCGGGGTCGGGCTGGTCGTGGGGCTCGCCGTCGGGGTCGGGGTGGTGCCGCCGTTCAGGCCGAAGAAGACCGCGTCGTGGTACGTCGAGCAGATGGTGTCCAGGAAGTACGCGGCGGCGGTGCCGCACTGGTCCGCGCCCGAGCCCGGGTCGACGGGGGTGCCGTGCCCCATGCCGGAGACCCGGTGCACCCGGACCCTGTCGTTGCCGTAGACCTCGACGCTGGTGCCGGCCGGCAGCTGCCGGGTACTGGTGGGCGTCTGCGAGACACCGAGCACGTTGGTCCACTGGTCACGCGACTCGGTGGCGTTCGCCGTCGCCACCGTGTAGTCGCTGGTGCCGTGCCAGATGGCCACCTTCGGGCGGGCACCGGAGTAGCCGGGGTAGGCGTTGCGGACCAGGTCGCCCCACTGCGCGGGGGTCTTGTCCACGCCCGGGCTCATGCAGGAGAAGGCGTTGACCATGCTGGTGGCGCAGCGGTGCGGCAGTCCGGCGATGATCGACCCACCGGCGAAGACGTCCGGGTAGGTGGCGAGCATGGTGGCGCTCATCGCCCCGCCGGCCGACAGCCCGCTGACGTAGACCCGGTTGGCGGCGGTGCCGTACGACGACCGCGCGTGGTCGACCATCTGCTTGATGGAGAGCGCCTCGCCCTGCCCCCGCGCCGTGTCGCCGGTCTCGAACCAGTTGAAGCAGGAACTGGAATTGTTGGCCGACCGCTGTTCGGGCACGATCAGCGCGAACCGCCACTGGTCGGCGTACTTCTGCCAGCCGGAGTTGGCGAAGTAGCCGCTGGCGTTCTGGGCGCAGCCGTGCAGCAGCACCACGGCCGGGGCGCCGGAGGGCAGGTTGTCCGGCCGGTACGCGTACATGGCGAGGTTGCCGGGGTTGGAGCCGAAGCCGGTGACCTGGGTCAGGGTTGCGGCCTGGGCGGGCGCGGCGACGGCCACCAGCGCGGTGGCGGCCAGGGCCAGCCCGGCCAGCGCACCGGCGAGCCGGGTACGGGTGCGGCGCACGAGAGCCTCCATGGTTGTGAGCTGGATCACCAATGATTGCCGCGACGTTACGCAGTCGTGTCACACCGATGACATGGTGGCCGTGCACACATTCGTGGATGTCCGGATGTGGCGAGGCGGGCCTGCCCCTACCTGCCGGGTCTGACCGGCGTGTCCCGGTGCGGTTGGTAACGTCCGCTAGGTGCCCACCTCTCCGTCCACGGCGTCCGCGCCCGCCTCGCCGTCGCCGTCGCGGACGGGACGCCACCGCCGCACCGATGTGACCGTGGTGCTGGTCGCGTTGGCGCTCGCCGTCTGGGTGACCAGCGGGCTGTGGATCGACCCGAACGGACGGGCGATCACCGTCAACTCCAGCGACCAGGCGCTGTTCGAGTGGCTGCTGGCCTTCGGCGGGCACACGCTGACCCACGGGGACAACCCGCTCTACACCTATCTGATCAACGTTCCCGACGGGGTCAACCTCGCGGTCAACACCTCGATCACGGTGTACGCGGCGGTCTTCGCCCCGCTGACGTACCTGATCGGGCCGCCGGCCACCTTCCTGGTGATCCTCACCCTCAACCTGGCCGCCACCGCCGTCGCCTGGTACTGGCTGCTCTCCCGGCACCTGGTGCGCAGCCCGCTCGCCGCCGCGGTCGGCGGGCTGTTCATCGGCCTCTCCCCCGGGATGGTCTCGCACGCCAACGCCCACCTGAACTGGACCGCCGGCTGGCTGGTGCCGCTGCTGGTGTGGCGGCTGTTCGCGCTGCGCCGGCCGGGCCACTGGCTGCGCGACGGCGCCATCCTCGGCGTCCTCGTCGCCGTCGCCTTCTCGATCGCCGCCGAGGGTCTCTTCTTCACCGCGCTGGCGCTCGGGCTTGTCGTCGCCGTCTGGGCGTTTCATCCGGCCAACCGGGCCGAGGCCCGCGCCGTACTGCCCTCGTTCCTGCGCGGGCTGGCGGTCACCGCGGTGGTCGCCGGGGTGTTGCTGGCCTACCCGCTGTGGCTGCACTTCGCCGGACCGCAACGATTCCACGGCACCGGCTTCGATGCGGTGATCCACTCCGAGGACATCGCCGCGTACGCCGCCTATCCGCGCCGCTCACTGGGCGGCGAGGCCGGATTCGGCACCTCGCTGGCGCCGAACCCGACCGAGGAGAACTCCTTCTTCGGGCCGCCGCTGCTGGTGCTCGCCGTCGGCTGTTTCGTGTTGCTGTGGCGCGGCGGGGACGCCCGTCGGCGGGCCACCCTGTGGGCCCTCGGGATCGTCGCGGTGGTGTTCACCGCGCTCTCCTTCGGGCCGGTGGCAAAGGTCGACGGCCGGCGCACCGACCTGCCGATGCCCTTCGACCTGCTCGGGCACCTGCCGGTGGTGAACGCCGCGCTGCCCGCCCGGTTCGCGCTGGTCGTGACGCCGGTGGTCGGTCTGCTGCTGGCGTACGCGGTTGACCAGCTACGCCGACGCCCGCCGTCGCGCCCGGCGGCGGTGGCCTGGACGGTCGGCTTCGCGGTGGCCCTGGTGCCGCTGATCCCCACTCCACTGCTGACCAGCGAACGTGAGCCGATCCCCCGCTTCATCACCTCCGGCGCCTGGCGGGACTACGTCTCCCCGGGCGGGGTGCTGACTCCGGCACCGCTCACCCTTGACGTCTACCCGGACGGCCAGCGCTGGCAGGCGTACGCGCTGGCGCACCGACAGGGCGAGTTCGCCATCCCGTCCGGTTTCTTCCTCGGCCCCGGGGGCCCCGACGACCGGGGGCGCATCGGCCCGGTGCCGCGCCCGTTCGGCGCGCTGCTGGACCAGGCCGCCCGCAGTGGTCTGCCGCCGATCGTCACCGAGGGCACCCGCGAGGAGGTCCGCGCCGACCTGGAGCACTGGCGGATCGAGACGGTGGTGCTCGCCGACCAGGTGCACGGCGCCAAGTGGCCGGTCGACGAGGAGGCCATCCGTCGCACCCTGGTCCTGCTCTTCGGCGAACCGGAGCGGGTCGAGGACGTCTGGGTGTGGCAGGTCCGACGATGAGCGTGACGGGTCCGTCGGTGAGCCGGCTCACCACTGGTGACCAGCGGGTACGGGTCTAGGCTGGACGCGTGACCGTGACGACCTCCGGCCTGACGGCCGTACGCGCCGGTGTCCTCGACTATGCCGCCGCCTGGGACGAACAGCGTCGCCTGCACGAGGCGGTGGTCACCGGCGGACAGGGTGACACCGTGCTGCTGCTGGAGCACCCGAGCGTCTACACCGCCGGCAAGCGCACCGAGCCGTGGGACCGCCCGGTCGACGGCACCCCGGTGATCGACGTGGACCGCGGCGGCAAAATCACCTGGCACGGCCCGGGCCAGGTGGTGGGCTACCCGATCGTGCGCCTACCCGACCCGGTCGACGTGGTCGCGTACGTCCGGCGGGTCGAGCAGCTGCTGATCGACGTGTGCGCCGAGTTCCAGCTGGCGGCAGGCCGGGTCGAGGGACGCAGCGGGGTGTGGGTGCCGGCCGACGACCGGGGTCCCGAGCGCAAGGTCGCGGCGATCGGCATCCGGGTAGCCCGAGGCGTCACCCTGCACGGCTTCTCCATCAACTGCGACTGCGACCTGGCGCACTTCGATCGGATCGTGCCGTGCGGCATCCGCGACGCCGGCGTCACCTCCCTGACCGCCGAACTGAACCGCCCCGTCACCGTCGCCGACGTCCTCCCCGTGGTCGAACGCCACCTCCCCACCCTGCTCCCCACCCTGCTCCCCACCCCCTAACCACCCCTCCCACGCGCCCCCTCCCTGCGTTGATCAAGAGGTTTGCGTCGACTTCCGGCACGGATCTCGACGCAAACCTTCTGATCAACTTGGACGAGGGGTGGGTGGGGAGGGGGGTTGAGGGTCAAGGGGTCAGGCGGTGGAGGTCACGGGGGAAGGGGGTCACCTCGCGGATGTTGGGAGCGCCGGTGAGGCGGGCGACCAGGCGTTCCAGGCCGATGGCGAAGCCGCCGTGCGGTGGCATGCCGTGGCGGAACGCGTCGACGTAGCCGGCGTACGGCTCCACCGGCTCCCCGCGGTCGGCCAGCGCGGCCAGATAGTCGGCGTGCCGGTGCAGCCGCTGGCCGCCGGTGACCAGTTCGAGCCCCCGGAACAGCAGGTCGAAGCCGTTGGAGTAGCCCGGCCGCGCCGGATCCGGATGGGTGTAGAACGGCCGCTTCGCCATCGGGTACCCGGTGACGAAGAGAAATTCCGACCCGTGCTCGCGCCGGGCCCACTCCCCCAGCGCCCGTTCGTGCGCCGGGGCGAGGTCCGGTTCGTCGGCAGGGGCGTTGGCGATCCGCAGCGCGTCGGTGAAGTGCACCGCCGGGATCTGCGCGGGCACCGGTGGTGGCGTGACACCGAGGGTGGCCAGTGCGACGGCGGCCCGGTCACCGACCGCGTCGAGCATCCCGGCGAGGGTGTCCCGCAGTACCGTCATCACGTCCCGATGGTCGGTGACGAAGCCCAGCTCGACATCGAGCGAGGTGTACTGCGCCAGGTGCCGCACGGTGTCGTGTGGCTCGGCGCGGAACACCGGCCCGACCTCGTAGACGCGCTCGAGAACTCCGACCATGAGCTGCTTGTAGAACTGTGGCGACTGGGCCAGGTACGCGGGCCGACCGAACCAGTCCAGGGCGAAGACGTTCGCCCCGCTCTCGGTGGCGGAGGCGACCACCTTCGGTGTGTGGATCTCCACGAATCGACGGGCGTCCAGCGCGGCCCGGAAACCGGCCACCGCCGCCGCCGAGATCCGCAACGCGGCCGATCGGGCCGGGTGACGCAGGGCGATCGGGGCGTGGTCCAGCTGGGTCGGCAGGGTGGCGGCCAACTCGGGTCGGTAGAGGTCGAACGGGGGCGGCACGGCGGGCGGGCCGAGCGGTCGTACCGTCGGATTGGTCAGCTCCAACCCACCGGGTGCCGCCGCGTTGGTGACCACGGTGGCCACCACCTCGACGACGGTCTCCTCGGGTAGCGCCGCCACCTCGGCGCGCACCGCGGGGTCGGTGACGACCACCTGGGCGAGGCCGGCGGCGTCCCGGACGATCAGGAAGGCCACCGACTTGAGCAGGCGGCGGCGGTGGACCCAGCCGGCGATCCGGACGGTACGCCCGGTGTACGGCGTGAGCTGGTCGGACAGGATGCGTTGCATGGCTACCTCCTCGATCAATCGCAACGCGATCCCCGGGAGGCGTGGGCGAGCGGGAACCTCGCGGTGCCACCACACCTTCGCTCCCGTCGAGACGGGAGCCTCGTTCGTCGCCTTTTCACCGGGGCCAGCCGGGCGGGGTCTACTGGGCGTGGATGCCGGCTCGACCCCGCTGCACCAGGGCCGTCGCCGCACGCTGTTCTTCCCGCAGCTCGGGAGGGTCTTCGCGGCCCCGGTGCCAGACCGCCTCGCAGCAACCGGCGGCTCTCTTCAACTGGCGGGTCGGTGCGCTACTCGGCTCCGTCGTCGCTTCGTGCCCGGGCACGCTAACACCCGACCGGGCCGTCCTGTTACGTGTTTCTTGCGGCTTCGGTGTCCGGCGTCACAGGATTTCCGGGGTGACGGCCGTCGCCCGCCGGTCATCGACCGCCGCCGCCCGGCGTAGGCTCGTTTCGTGACGATCGAGCACTCCGCACCGACGACCGGCCAGGCCGCGAGTACCGCGACGCCCGCCCCCGAGGGGCGGCGACTGCTGCGGATCGAGGCACGCAACGCCGAGACGCCGATCGAGCGTAAACCTCCGTGGATCAAGGTCAAGGCCAAGATGGGCCCCGAGTACACCCAGCTGCGTGGGCTGGTCGCCCGCGAAGGGCTGCACACGGTGTGCCAGGAGGCCGGCTGCCCCAACATCTACGAATGTTGGGAGGACCGCGAAGCCACCTTCCTCATCGGCGGTGACCAGTGCACCCGCCGCTGCGACTTCTGCCAGATCGACACCGGCAAGCCGGCCGAGTTCGACGCCGACGAGCCACGCCGGGTCGCCGAGTCGGTGGTGTCGATGGGGCTGCGGTACGCCACCATCACCGGCGTGGCCCGCGACGACCTGCCCGACGGCGGTGCCTGGCTGTACGCCGAGACCGTGCGGCAGATCCACGCCCTGCAGCCCGGTTGCGGTGTCGAGCTGCTGATCCCCGACTTCAACGCGGTACCCGAGCAGCTCGCCGAGGTCTTCGGTGCCCGGCCGGAGGTGCTCGCGCACAACGTGGAGACGGTCCCCCGGATCTTCAAGCGGATCCGGCCGGCCTTCCGCTACGAGCGGTCCCTGGACGTCATCTCGCAGGCACGCGCCGACGGTCTGGTCACCAAGAGCAACCTGATCCTGGGCATGGGCGAGGAGCGTTCCGAGGTCTCCCAGGCGCTACGCGACCTGCACGCCGCCGGCTGTGAGCTGATCACCATCACCCAGTACCTGCGCCCCTCCCCCCGGCACCACCCGGTGGAACGCTGGGTCAAGCCGGAGGAGTTCGTGGAGCTGCGCGAGGAGGCCGAGCAGATCGGCTTCGTCGGCGTCATGAGCGGCCCCCTGGTCCGCTCCTCGTACCGCGCCGGCCGCCTCTACCAGCAGGCCCTCGCCGCCCGCAAACCCGCAACCCTCTCCACCCACTAACCCGCCCCGGCCCCGGCCCCGGCCCCGGCCCCGGCCCCGGCCCCGGCCCCGGCGATCATGCAGTTGTGGTCGTTGTTCTGCGGCATAGAGGGCATATGTCCACGACCACAACTGCATGATCGGCGCAGTTTGGGGCGTCAGGGGTCGGTGAGCAGGTTGAGGCGGTGGGCGAGGGCGGCGGCCTCGACGCGGTTGGTCACGTCGAGCTTCGCGATGATGCGGGAGACGTGCACGCTCGCCGTCTTGGGCGAGATGAACAACTGCTCGGCGATGCGGCTGTTGCTGTGTCCCGCGGCGACCAGACGTAACACCTCACGCTCCCGCTCGGTCAGCAGATCCGCGCCGGGTCGACCGTTGCCGGCACCACGCAGGCCCACGCGGCGGGCCAGGGTGGCGGCCCGGTCGGCGAGCCGTACCGCGCCGAGCCCGTCGGCGAGCCCCGCCGCCTCACTCACCGCCGCGCCGACCTCGTCGCGCTCCCCCGCACCCGCCGCCGCCTCGGCGTAGCCCAGCAGCACCCGCGCCAGTTCCCCGGGCTGACCGGCGGTCCGCCAGGCCGCGACCGCCGTCCGCCAGGCGGCAAGCGTCTCGGCACCGGACGCTCCGCAGGCGACCACCTCGGCGGCGTACGCC
>NZ_JBXUOW010000093.1:0-15901 GCF_057196645.1 Micromonospora sp. ATLC16 | reverse complement strand
GGATCGGGCATGATGACATCGGCGGGTGAGGTCCTCGGGTGTCGTGAAGCGTAGAGAACTCCATGATCACCGACGCGATCTCACCCGCTCTTCCGGCCTCCACAGAGGCCAATCACTACGCACATCACCAGCTCAGGGCACCCGCCGACCGACTACGCAATCGCCCTGGCGAGCACCTGTCGGCCCGTTTCGAGCGGCATCCGGCGAAGCACGAGGCGTGCGTCAAACGTTCGCGACCTCCGAAGTACCTGACCACCCAGGGGCGACCCGTCGACGAGAGCGGGAGTTCGGCGCGCGGCCCGGGACAGGTTATCCATCCGGGCTATTCACCGTGCATTGACGGGAACTTCTTGATGCGAAGAGACGGTGTTGAGAATCCCACTCGCGGCCGGCATAGTGAACGGATGACTGCTCGACCACAGGAGAGAGTCGTCTCGTCGTCCGAGGTGCGTGCCGACGGGCGCGTGGCGCTCTTCGACCGCACCCGGCCGGCGTACCCGGAGCACATGATCAAGAGATTGGTCAGCGCCGCGCCCGGCCGCGACGTCCTGGATGTCGGGTGCGGCAGCGGCATCGAGGCTCGGCAGTTCCAGGCGGCCGGGTGTACGGTGCTCTGCGTCGAGCCGGACGCGGAGATGGCCGAGTACGCCCGCGGCACCGGCGTTACGGTGGAGGTCGACACGTTCGAGTCCTGGGAAACCGCGGGCCGGATGTTCGACGCGGTCGTCGCCGGGACGGCGTGGCACTGGGTCGACCCGGTGGCCGGGGCGGCCAAGGCGGCCCGAGTGCTGAGGCCCGGGGGTCTGCTCGCGCCCTTCCACCACGCCTCGCTCACTCCACCGGAGCTGGCCGATGCCGCCGGCATGGCGGTCCCCGCATGGAGCACGCGCTCCGCGGATGCCTACCGGCGGGTGGCGCCGACGTCCGTGTACGACCACGATGGCCGGCGGATACCCGCACTCGACCTGTACCAGCCGATGTTCGACCTGATGGCCGAGGGGATCCGGCAGACAGGCGACTTCGGCGAGCCCGAGCAGTGGCGGTTCGACTGGGGCCAGACCTACCCGAAGGACGACTGGTTGAGGTCGCTTTCCACGCAGGGCGCCTTGGCCAAACTCCCACCTGAGGAACGAACCGAGGTGCTCGCTGCGGTCGGCGCCGAAATTGACCGGATGGGCGGCAGCTTCACCATGTCCTACGCGACCATCGCTGTGGTGGCGGCGCGGAAGGGCGCCAGCTGACCGGACGCGGTCGTCGGCGCCGCATGGGAATCGCGTGTTTGGCAGGTGTTGCCATCCAACTGCATCTACGGCAAGCTATCTTCAGCACCCTCAGCGAGTTGAATGCCGCCCTCCTTAGTTGGTGCATTCGCTCAGGCACATCGCGGCATCGATATGCCGTTTACCTTGTTCATCGCACGGGGGAGTGTACTATGACGGATATCGATGACAAATCGCGTGGGCTCACCGATGAGCAGCGCGCCGAGTACGCGGCTCAGGGGTACATCCACCTACGTGGCGTGCTCACCGAGGCCGAGATCGACCTGGGACTGACGATCGTCGACCGCGCCGTGCAGGCCGGGGGCGCCGGCGCCACGGGGCTGGACCATCACGCCAGCTACTTCCAGGAGGACAGCAGGAAAGACCTGGTGCGGGTGCGGAACGCCATCGCGCACCAACGTGCCCTGGCCTACTTCCTCGACCACCCCCGCCTGGTCGGCCCGATGATGTCGCTGCTCGGCCCGTGGTTGCAGGTCCTGGGCACGGAGATGTTCTATCGCAGCACGGACCCGGACGGGAGCCGGGCTTTCCACGAGCCCTGGCACATCGACGGCGGCCACCCGATGCACGGCCTGCGGATCGATCACACCGGCCGGAACCTCCAGGCGAAGGCCCAGATCTTCCTGACCGACGTGTCCGAGCCCCGCTCCGGCAACTTCCTGCTGATCCCGGGCAGCCACACTCGGCCGGCGACGCACCCCGGTGAGCCACCGCTGGCCGAGCTGAACGAGCAGCTGGCCGCCGGCCGTCTCCCCGAGGAGGCACTGGCGGTGCGCGCCAAGCCCGGTGACGTGCTGCTGTTCCCCTATTCGTTGTGGCACGCCGTCGACTGCAACCTCCGTGGGCCCCGGAAGTCCCTCATCCTGCGCTTCGGTCACCTGTGGCACCGGCCGCACGACTACCTCGCGCAGCCACGCGAGGTGCTCGACGAACTCTCGCCGCGCCTGCGCCGGATGTTCGGCGACTTCGGGCCGAACCCGCACCCGATGGACTACTACAAGCCGACCGAGCAGGAGGCGGTGATGAGCAGCGGCGGCGACTACCGGTCGTTGTTGCCGGTTGCCCTGCTCGAGCGGTGGGGCGCGGACGCCTACCGGCCCGCGTCCTGGCCGGACGCCCCGTTCGAGACCATGTCCGCGTGAGAGCCGGCCGCTGCCGACCCTCCTGGTGAGCGACACCGCTCTTCGGGCGACCCGCCCGGCGCGCTGTTGACCGGGCCGCGGTGTCCCGGGCGGGCACGAGGGGCCCGCGGTGGGCCATGACCGGTCCGGTCGGGCCGGCCCCGCGCTCGGGCCGGGCAGCGGGGCGATGTCCGCTGGCGGAGACGGTGCCGGGGATGCGACGACTCGTCACCCCGCCGGTCGTGGGACGGCTGGCCCCGGCCGGCGGGCCACGCCTGCACATACCTGCCAGCCCGATCGGGACCGAGCCACTCAGCAGCCCGGCAATCCGAAGGCGGGCCGGGTCACCGACCGAAACTGCCACACCAGCCGACACCGCCGAGCGTGATCTCGAGCACGACGAAGAGAGGTTATCCGTGGAGCTGACCGTCAACCAACTCGTGGCGCGACATCTGTCGGACCTGCTGGACAAGGGCGATGGACGCGGGCCGGACGTGTTGTTCGCCGACCGGGCCGCCGTCGCCGCGGCGGTCGCGGACGGGCACGATCCACAGCTCTACTACGCGGTCAGGGACGTACTGCCGCGCCGGGAGGCCATGCCCGCGGGAGAGCTCGATCCGGCCACGGCGGGCGTGCTGTGGGCCGCTGATCTCGTCGTCTACCAGCACGGCACCCTGCCCGACGGTGAACCGGTCCGCTCCATCGGACACTGGAACCCCGTGGACCAGCTGGAGATCTTCCAGGTGCTCAGTGGTCGCGTCCTCCTCGTGAGCTGCCTGCTCGGCGACTCCGACGACGAGTCGTACGTGAGTTTCCAGGAGTGCGAGGCGGGGGACCTGGCCGTGGTGCCGTTCGGCGCCTGGCACCTGACCGTCGTGCTCGACGGCCCGGCGATAGTGTTCAACATCTATTCGGGTCCGGCCGGCGCGGGAGGCCACGGCGGGACGAACGGGACCGACCTCTCGGGGAAGTATCGCTCGCAGCGTGGGCCGGCGGAGATCGTGGTCACCCGGTCGGACGTGGGATACGACCTGGCGTTGTCGCCGCGACTGCGGGCGACCTGTGGGGACCCGGTGAGGGTGAGCTGCCCGAGTTGGCTGCGGGCCTACCTGCCCTCGAGCGGGATGCTCACCGACCTGCACGTCTCCGGCTCGGACGCCGATCTCGAAGCGCTGCTCCGCATGGCACACATCCAGCCGGACTCGATGCCACGGGAAGCGGTGGAGCTGTGACGGTGCGGTGGAGGGCCGACGGCCCCGAACGGCGCCACCGAGACCACGACGGGGGTGGACGGATGACGACCGTGGCGGTGTGCGGCCTGGGTCTGATGGGTGCGCAGGTCGCCGTACGACTGGCGGAGGCCGGACACCATGTACGCGGGTGGGACCGGAACCCGGCCAAGGCCACCGCGCTGGCCGACAGCGGAGTGATCGTGGCGCCGACGCCCGCGGCGGCCTGCTCGGAGGCACAGGTCGCCGTCGTGCTGCTGAGTGACTTCATCGCGGTACGTTCGGTGGTCAGCGGGCCGGACGGAGTCGCGGCCGGTCAACCACGGGTCATCGCCCAGATGTCGACGATCGCGCCGCACGAGCTGGCCGCGCTCTCCGGCGAGCTGCCGCCGGGCGTACGGATGCTTGACACCCCGGTGACGGGCAGCGTGCCGCAGGCGGCCGCCGGTCAGCTCCGGCTACTGGTGGGGGGTGACGACGAGACATACACGGCCGCCCGTCCGGTGCTGGAGGCACTGGGGTCCGTGGTGCGCTGTGGTCCCCTCGGCGCCGCGTCGGCGCTGAAGTGCGTCCTGAACGCGTGCGTCTCCCCCATGGTGGCGCTGTTGGCCGAGGGCCTGGCACTGGCCGACAAGCTGGATCTCGACCAGGACCTCCTGCTCGACGAGCTCGAGCGCACCCGGGTGGGTCCGCTCGTAGTACGCAAGCGGACGATGATCGAGAGCGGTGATTTCCCCGCCGACTCGCGGTTGAAGCTCTTCGCCAAGGACATGGAGATCGCGGAGGCGACGGCGGCCGCCCACGGGTTACGGATGCGCCTGGCGGGCGAAGCACGGTCGCTGGCGGCGGAGGCGGTGAGCGCGGGGCTGGGCGATCTGGACTACGCCGCGCTGACCAGCCACGTGCGTGGCCGGGTGGCGTCCTGAGCACACCGAGGGCGGCCGTCCGGTGCACGGCAGCCGGGCGGCCACAGCCCCGACGAGGCGACCGGCGCGGCCGGCCGTTGCCGCCCTGCCACTGCGCTGTTCGTGCCGGCAGGCGTGCGGCCCGCCGCGACGAGACGACGCCGGCACGCCCTAGTGCCAGTTACCGAAGGTGTGGATCGTGACAAGCGACGCTGCTGCGCGGCCCCGTACCGGGGATCCGCTCGAACAGTTGCCCATGGGCGTACGCGAGGACCTGCGGCTGCGACGGGCGCGTCCGCTCTATGGCGGGGGCACCCCCGCCGAGGTGTATCTGTGCGAGGACGACGACGGCGAACCCGTCGTCGTCAAGGTCCTGCACGCCAGGGCCGGCTCGGTGGACGGCCACGACCTCACCTCCTTTCTCCACAAGCCGACCCAGATCAGCCGGATCCACCAGGAGCTGCCGAGCCTTTCGTCCTACTACGTCCCGATCGTCGGGCAGTGGCAGGGGCCTGGTTGGGGGGCGTACGCCATGCCCCGGGTCGAGGGCGTCTCCCCGGTCACGCTGCTGCACGGCGAGGATTCGGGCACCCAACGGTTCCTGAAGACGACCAGGTCGGTGTTCGAGGTCCTCGGCACGCACGGTTACCCCGCGAGCGCCGTTCCCGCCCCGCCCGGGCACGGCGTCAGTACCCACCTCGACCGGGTGGCGCGTCGGCTGCTCCTGCTGGAGAAGCATCTGGACCTGCCGCCCTCGGACGAGGGGGAACTGCAGGTGAACGGTCGGCGCGTACCCCCGGCCCGCGAGCTGCTCCGTCGTGCCGCCGCACGCGCCGACGTGCTGGCCACGATCCAGCCGACCCAGCTCTATTTTCCGGTGCACGGCGACCTCAACCTCGGCAACGTCCTAGTCCGGCCGGCCGACGGCGGCGGGGACGTACGCCGCCAGGGTTTCACCGTGCTGGACCCGCGCGGCATCCTCGACCACTGGGACCCGGTCTACGACGCCGCCAAGTCGCTGTTCAGCCTGACGCTGTTCGACGCCGCGATGAGCGGCGGGTTCCGGATCGACCGAAGCGGATCCCGCGGCTACGAGGTCCGGCTGCGTCGCCCGGTCCGGGCCTACCTCGGTGCGGCGGTGGAGTTCCCCGCCATGCTGGCGACGGTCGGCTTCTTCCGCCAACTCAGCCGCAGCGACCCGCGGTGGCCGCGGCGACTGTGGTATTCACACGCCTTCCACGTGCTGGCGGAGGCGGCCTGCCGGCTCTCGGACCGGACCGTCCGCGAGCTGCCCGGTGGGTCCGGCTGGGCTGCTCGCCGCGAGCTCGCGCTGGGCCTCTATCTCCATGGGCTGCTCCTGCTCGACGACCTGCTGTCGAGGCCCGGGCAGGTCGAGGACGATCCGGCGAAGCACCTGGGCCGCCTCTCGGACACCGGAGGGTGACCTGGCTGCCCGGCAGGCGACGGTCGGGGTGGACGGTGCCGGCACGCTCGGCGGTGGCCCCGGCGGCCCCGATCGGTTAGGTTTTCCGGATCATAGACAGATGGTGTTACTTCGATGACTTTGGCAGGTGCAACGGGGATGGACCAAGGCTCGTACGTCGCCCTCCTGGGACTGGACGGCTCCGGTAAGACCACCATCGCCGGTGGGCTGCTGGAGCGGCTGGAGGCACACGGGCACAAGCCCCGGTTCGTGCGGTGGCGGGATGCCATCCTCCAAGGCGATCGCCTCGACTTCCCGTACCCGTCCCTGCGTCAGCTCTGGATGGAGACCGCGCGGACGCGCTACGGAGGCGCCACGGACGCCGCCTCGCTCCGGGTGCAGCAGGGTCCATCGATGTTCGAGGATTTCCGGCAGGCGGGACTCGACCGGGGTCCGGCGTATCCGGTCGGCGTCCACCGGTCGGGGGTGGTGGCGTCCGCGCTTCTCGAGGTCGTGGCCGACATGCTGATCCGGACGCAGATCATCAACGAGCACCGAGCGGCCGGTGAGATCATCGTGACGGAGAGCTTCGGCTACAAGGACATCGTCAAAGTGTTGCGGGTGGCCGGCGAGATACCGCACGACGACGTCCCGGCGGCCTTCGTCCGCAGGGCGATCGACTTCGTCGCCGACGCGTACTCCAGCCAGTTCCTGCAACCCGACATCGGGCTGTTCCTACGCGTGTCGCCGGAGGAGTGCTACCGGCGCATCACCGCCCAGCGTGACGGCGTCGGCGCGACCGAGGACATGGGATTCGCGGGCCGGACGGGCCGGTCGTCGTTCATCGAGTTGCAGGGTGCGCTGTTCGCGGAGTTCGAGGACATGGCCACCAGGTGGGGGTGGCACATCGTCGACGTCGACGACGCCACTCCCGAAGAAGCTCTCGACACCGTCACCGCCATCATCCTGGCCGATGTCGCGGCGGCTCAGCAGTCGTCCGAACGGTGACCGACGGCGCCGCAGCACCCGCCCGACCAGCAACGCCTCCAGATGGATGAACGAGATGGATGAACGAGATGGATGCCGACCGTAACCCCGAGTACACGGAAATAGTCTCTGCCGCCGAGCTGCGTACGCTGCTGGGCGAGCCGAACCAGCTCGCGCTGACGAGGGAACGCACGCGCCTGCACGAGGTGGACCGGCAGTGGCTCGCGCTCTCCCCGTTCTGCGTCCTCGCCACGACGGACGCGCACGGAAGGACCGCCGCGACTCTGAAGGGCGATCCCCCCGGACGCCTTGCCCACGTACTGGACGACCGCACCATCGTCGTGCCCGAGTGGCCCGGCAACCGGCGTGCCGACGGCCTGTTCAACGTCCTGAGCAATCCCCACGTCGCGATTGTCTTCCTGATTCCCGGCCGCACCGCTGGACTGTTCATCCGCGGGCGGGCACGGGTGCTACGGGACGCGCCGTTCTTCGACGCGATGGCGGTCCGTGGCAAGCCGCCGATCCTCGCCCTACTGGTCGAGATCGACCAGGTCTTCGCGAACTGCCCCAAGGCGCTGATGCGCTCGGGCATCTGGCAACCGGAGACCTGGCAGCCCGATGCGCTCCCCTCCCACGCCACCCTGCTCAAGATGCTCCAGGACACCCCAGCCACCCTGACCGAGCTTGAGGAGCGCTACGCCCCGGAGAACTACGCCAAGCGCCTCTACTGAGTCCGTCGAGCAACGGCGTCGGACGGGTCGACCGGCGCCCCTGTCGGCAGCGACCACCCGCCGGGAGGGCAGTCAGGCGGTGGGCGGCCGGGGAAGAGTTCTTCCAGGACGACGGCGACACCGTCCTCGGCTCGGTTCAGAGCTGGCGGAGGTCGCCGCCTTCAGCGACAGCGATACCCGCTCGCGCGCGATATCGACGTCGAGGATCTGCACGGTGACCGTCTCACCCACGTTGACGACCTCTGACGGGTGCTCGACACGGCGGTCTGCCATCTGTGAGATGTGGATCAAGCCGTCGATCTCGCCCAGGGTGACGAAGGCACCGAAAGGCGTCAGGCGCTTCACCGGTCCTGCGATCGTCTGGCCTGCTTCGAGTTTGCTGAGTGCTGCCCGGCGTCGTTCTGCCTTCGATGGCGCCGTCGGCCGGCGGACCGCCCGTTCGGTGCCGCTGCTCGGTGCGAGGTGTTGGTTCGTCTGGGTGGCGTCAGAGCCGGGCCCGGCCTCGGCGCGGTATTTGGCTGGAAGGGTGCCGACCACCTCGACCGCGTGGGCGTATGCGTCGGTCAGGTAGGTGTCGTAGGCGCGGTCGGCGAGTGCATAGTCCTGGACGAGTTCGCCGTCGTCTGGGCGGTAGATGCGTGACGGTTCGCCGCGGAATGACAGCCAGTTGAAGTTGGTGGTGATGTAGTAGCTGTCGCTGATCAGCATTTTCGCTGGGGTGGTGGCGACCCGTACGACGGCGAGGCGGTTGGCGCGGCGGGCGGCGGCGTGCAGGGCGTCGAGGGCTTCCTGATCGGTTCCGTCGGTGTCGCCGGGGCCCCACACGATCGTCACGTCGACGGTGCGGGCCAGGTTTTCCAGCGCACGGATCCACCGGCTGGACGCGACAGCCGTGCGGATCTGTGGGCTGCTAATGAGCAGCCGCCGCCGTGAGGTGGCGAGGGCGGCGTCGAGCCAGGCCGGGTGTTCGTACACGCCCAACCAGCGAATCGCCGCCTGGTTTAAGGCGGCATTCGCACCGTCGCCGTCCGGATCGTCTCCGGCGGCTTGGAGGGCGAGGACCTCGGCTTTGCTCAGCCGCTTGCCGGGGTCGGTGACGGGTGCGTGGGGGTGTTCGACAGGTGCGGCCGATAGCCGCAGGCGTTCGACGGCACCGATGCTCTCCAGCGCGGCGGTGTGCGGTTCGCTCCACTTGCCGTCGACGTCGACGCCGAGGCGTATCTGGCGGGTCTCGTCGTCGATGAAGACGAGCAGGATGGCGTCATGGTAGAAGTTGCGGTTCTCGGTAACGCCGCTGATCCCGAGCAGGCGTGCCCCGTCGCGGCTGCGCGGGTCCAGGGTGCTGGTAAGCCCGGCGAGGCTGAGGTCGACGACGCGGACCGGCATGCTGCTCACCGGTGGCAGCAGGAGGCGCCCGGGATCAGCTTTCGCCTGGTTGGAGCGGCGTAGGGAGTTGCGTCGCCAGTCGGTCACGGTGCCGGTGAGGCGGTCGTAGACGACCGGCATGGTGGTGGACATCGGGCGGCGTAGCTGGGCGTCACGGGCGGCTTCCTGCCCGGCGGGCAGCAGCTGCAGGCGCCGCAGACCGCCGTCGGCGGGTGGCTGATAGGTGATGTACTCGGCGAGGAGGAGTCCGGCGACGGCGCGGCCGGTGTCGCCGTCGTTTAGGCCAAGAAACAGTTGCAGGTCTTCGACGGTGTCGATGCCGCCGAGCAGGGCGCGCAGGGTGTACTTCTGGCCGGCTTCGAGGTCTTCGGACTGCTCAACCAGAACGTCGACAGTCAGCACGGAGGCGGGGATGGCGCACGGCTCCGCGGCGAGCAGGGTGTGTCCGGGCAGCGCGTGGGCGTGGCGGCGTGCGGCGTCGGCGAAGATGTCGCGGCTCACAGGTACTGCACCCTTCCTCCGGTGGTCGTGATGTGGGTGAGTACTCGGTTGAGGGGGCCTTGTTTGCTGCTGCAGAACTCGGAGTCGCCGACGATCCAGAGCAGTTCCCGGGCGCGGGACAGGGCAACGTTGACGCGGCCCTCGTATCGGTCGGCGAGGAAGCCGAGTTCGCCGCTGAGGTTGCTGCGGGTGACGGAGAAGATGACCACGTCGGCTTCGCGTCCTTGGACCGCGTCCACGGTTTTGACCTGCACGGTGACCTGCCGCAGGGTGAGGCGCCGGAGCGCGCGTTCAATCTCGGTGCATTGCCGGCGGTATCCGGTGAGGATCAGTACTTCCAGCTTGCCGCCGTCGGTGCGGGCGTACTTGCCGGCGTGGACGTCCGTGTCGAGGCGCGCGACGAGTCCGGCGACTTTCTTCGCCTCAAGCTTGTTCGACGTGCTCGCGCTTCCGGCGTGGCGGGCGTCCTCGTGGCGATTCGTGCGTCGGCTGGTGGAGAACCACACAAGCCGGTCGCTGTCGTTAACCGACTCGGGCGCGAGGACCGGTACAGGGTCGTGCACGAGGGCGCCGCTGTAGAAGACCTGAGAAATCAGCTCACCAATTGGTTGGGCCATGCGGTGCTGGGTGACCAGACTGGCCGTGCAGGCCGGCGGTGCCTCGCCGAGGAGGATGTCAAACAGCGACGAGGTAAGGAACATCTTGTCCAAGTCGAAGGTCTCGACCAGGTCACGATGCTCGAACACCTCCTCCACCATGGGCGGGAGCTGCTTGGTGTCGCCCACCATCACCCACCGCTTGGCCCGGGTCATCGGCACCAGCAGCTCAGAGGCGGTCGCCCTCGATGCCTCGTCGATGATGCACAGATCGAACTGCATGTTCTGGATGTGGGGGTTGGCCAAGAAGCCCATGCACGTTCCGGCGACCACGCTCTGAGTGGGAAGGAACATCGGTTCAGCCGTCTGCGGGTCGTTGAGGCTGGCCAGCCAGTCGCCTTGGGTCCGCAGCAGTTCCCGCAGCCGCGGCCCGGCGCCGGGCGCGTCCAGCAGGCCGGCGACAAGCTTCTCCAGCTCCGGCTCCCCCAAGTCGTCCGGCACGGTGACCTCAAGGGCCCTGGCTGCGGTGCGGACTTCAGCGGCGGCGGTGTCGGCGCGCTCGACGGCGCGCAGAAAGTCCGCCAGCAGCTCGGCCCGTTCCTCGGGCAGGTCTTCGTTGTCGAGCCGGTCGTCGTCATCAAGCGGGCCAAGCAGCTCGGCGATCTCGGTCTTCTGCCTCAGGGTGGCCAAGGCTTCCTCGACGCGAAGTGCCAGGGACAGATGGTCGACCTGTAGACCCTCGCGATCGGCCAACGCGGCCATGCCGGCGCGGGCGCGAGCACGGATCTCGTCCGCCCACGCGCGCAGCTTGTTCGACAGCAGTAGGTGGGCGGCGTCCGGGTCGACGTTGTCGTCGCGGCTCGACAGACGCACGACCGAGGTGACGCCGGAGCGGTACAGCCGAGTGACCGCGTTGTCGATCGCGACGTGCATCTGACTGACCAGCAGGACCTTATCCCCGGGGCGTGCGACAAGGTGCTGGTGAACGAGTTCGGCGATGAACGAGGTTTTGCCCGTGCCGGGCGGACCTTGAACGAGGAACAGGTCCGGCGAGCCGAGCGCGTGCGCGACAGCGATTTTCTTATCGTCGTCGAAGTCCGGGCGCAGCGGCTCGAACGCCACCGGCTCCGGCGCGCTCGCCACTGACGGATCCAGCACCAGCTCACGCAGGTGCGGGCGGGCGGAGCTGCCGTCGCGCAGGGCGGCAAGCGCGGTCTTCTGCCGGCGGATCGCGGCCTGCGACGGAGTGCGGTCGCGCACCAGCACCCCATGGAAAGGCAGATCGACGCCGGGCCGGGTCGCCCGCACCGTGATGTCCGTGCCGTCAACCTCGGCGATCGTCACCGCAACGCCCCGCACCGCGGGTTCGTCAACGGGGCGGGCCATGCGCTCCTGGTCAAGGAACGCGCCGGTCAGCGGAGTCGTCGTCTGCACATCGAACAGGACGCCGTCGCGGCTGACCCGCGTGTAGGTGATGGGTTCCTCAAGGCGCTTCTCCAGCGCTTCCTTGGCCTCGATCAGCTGTGACCAGTTGGTCAGCCGTGCCTGCTTGAAGGTGTCGCTGTGGCGATCACCCGCGTCTTGGACAGCCTTTTCCAGCAGCAGACGCAGCTCGTCAGCGGCTGCGGCGGCTCTCTGCGGGTTTGTCGACCGCAGCGTCGTCCAGGTGAAGTCGCGGCTGTCCAGGACGACCGCTTCGTCTTTCTGGCGCCAGCGTTCGAGCTCGTCGAAGTCCTTGATCTCAGCGCGGGTACAGAGCAGCTGGTGGCGATTCTTGAAGACCAGCACCAACTCGACCTGGTCCCCTACAAGGCGAAACTCGTCGGCGGTAAGCACCATGCGCCCGGCGATGTTCTTCAGCCGGGGCAGTACGTAGGTAGCCGCGCCGAGCAGCCCCGCGATGACGTTGTCGGCAGAGCGGCCGTCACCGGCCTCCTCCAGCGATCGGCGCGCCGTACCAGACAGCTCGAACGACAGCACCTTCTGGTCGTGCCAGTTCTCGCTGCGCGCCGCCTGAATGGCCTGCAGCTCGAGGTAGAACTGCTGTCCGTCGGCCGGCCGCTTCGCCGCATCGACGCTCAGGCAGCGTCGCAGCAGCGCCAGGACAGCGGGCGGCAGGTCGGCCTCATCGAGCGCGCGGGCGATGTCTGGCAGGTCACGTAGCTCCCAGCCGGTGACGCATTGCAGCAGCGTCGCGGCCAGACTGTAGACGTCGAACCTGGTCGAGCCGCGCGAGGCCAGGTCCGGTGGTGCCCACGGCGCGCTGGTCATCCCGGCAACCGTCGCGTCGGTTGCGCCCGCGAGTTGGTCCTTGATCTTGCTCAGGGCGAAGTCGGCGATCAGCGGCTTCTCGCCGTCCCACAGCACATTGCTGGGCTTGATGTCGCGGTGCAGCACCGCCATCGAGTGTGCGTGCGCCAACGCCGACGCCAACGGCAGCGCGATAACCTCAGCAACATCGTCCCAGCCCGGCGTCTCGGGCGCGGTTGCCACCAGCCAATCCTGGAGCGACACCGGCACCCAGCTGAGCACGACGTAGTACACGCCGGCACCGTGGTCGGTGCCGCTGTCCAGCAGCGACACGATGTTCGGGTGGTCCAGCTTGTGGTGCGCCGCGGTCTCCCGCTCAAAGTAGATGCGGTAAATTTCATCGGAGGTGGCGGGAACCAGCTTCACGGCCACGTGCCTGCCGCCCTGATGCAAGTCGGCGGCTTCGAAGACCTCTGCCTGACCACCAACACGACGTGTGTTCGCAATCTCGGCATACCGCCCGGCGATCAGACGCACCGCCCACGCTCCTTCCAGGAACGACCTGTTCGTGCGGACCGGCCGCTCAGGATACTGGACCACGGAACCAGCGCTTGAGAACGCCGAGCGGTATCCGTGGCCTTCGGGAAGAGCGGGCAACGGTCTGCCGCCGGTGACCTGCCCGCCGTTGGCAGTGTTCGGCGACGGTCGGCACCGATGTATGGCGCGGGGCGACAAGGACACCGCTGTCCGGCAGCTGTCCCTGGCACGCCGTCACGCCGCTTAACCTGAGCAAGGCTTGGGTTCAATCGGACACACTTCTCCTTGACGGGTCTGCCCACAGGTAATCAGCAGGGTGTGACACCTGCCCTTGGGTCACGCGTCAGGCAGGTAAGCGCACGGCGGTTAACGGGGCGGGGCGCGCGGCACATGCGGCGGCGACGGCCAGCGCCGTGTCGAGGCCGCCCCATGACGAGCAGCGGCGGGCAGACCGGCCAGGGCCGCCACGAGGGCAAGGCCGCCGGTGACCGTGGTTCGACGGCCGGCGGCTCGGCGCGCGCTCGGGGGTAGTAGAAGGCAGACGCCAGCGGGGCGGCTTCGATCCCAAGTCGGAGCGGCCGACTTGGTCACCTGGCTCGGCTCCCACGCTTGTCGGGGCCAGCGCACTCACGACTAGCCCTTGCATGGGATCTCGCCGCGGCTACTCACTGGCAGCGGGTAGGTGCGGTGGTGTACCGCCGGTCTTGAGGAAGGCGCCCGCTACCTGTATGGCCGTCTCTGGTCGCAGCCGGAGATGCTCGGTGGGGTATTCGGTGGGTACCCCACCGAGGTCGAAGTGGAGTTCCTGGTCAGGTGGTGGCACTGTGGGGTCGTGGAGGTAGCCGCCGTCGTCGGCGATGTGTACCGCGAAGGCGCGAGTGCGGTGGCCGAGCCCGATCTGGACGCCGGGTGGCAGGTCGTCGGGGTCGTCGGTGATGTCGCTGAAGATCGTGACGACGACAGGCTCGCCAGCCTGTTGAATCTCGCGCAGGAGGGCTTCCAAAGCGTCGGGGTCGGTCAGGTCGACCTCGTGGTTATCGCGGTGGTCACCCCGGTCGTAGGTCCAGGTCACCTTCATGCGATCGCCTTTCCGTTTCCGGTGTAGGTACGCCAGTGGCGTACCTGCCCGTCATCGTCTCGTACGTAGACGTCCATCTGCGCGCCGGCTGGCAGCAGCCGGGAGAGGATCTTCTCGCAACCGTAGGGGGTGTAGTCGCAGGGCGGGTTGTTCGTGACCACGGCAGCGTGGGTGACGTGTTCGCGGCGCATCCGGGCGGCGAGCTTGGCCTCCAGATGGTCGGTCGTGGTGGCGATGAGCTGGTAGGCCGGTTTGAGGTCGACGGCGGCGGCCGGGTCACGGCCAGACTTCATGGGTATCCGCTGTCCATTGATCAGCGCCACACCGGAGGTCGGATCCTTTGCCTGCCGTCGAGGCAGGTCGCGGGCGGCGTCCGTCAGCCATTCGGGAAGCCGTTCGGATGGAGCAGGGTCTTCGGTAGCACTCCTGGAGGTGTCGCGTGGGGTGGGCGGTTGGCTGATGTTGCTAGCACCGCCCGTAGTCAGTTTCCCAGCTCACCGACCTGCCGAGCCTGCGCCAGCGCCGCGTCGACACGGCCTCGGGCCTCAGCCCTGCGGGTACGGACGGCCGCCAGGATCTGCATCACCTGCTGCAGACGCGCCAGCGTCGGACCGGGCTGACCGCCCTGCAGCGCCGCCACGACGAGCCGCCGTGCCTCGTCGACCGCGGACGCCGCCGCGGCCACGCTGCCATCCACCGTATTCATCGCCGCGACCACCGGGGTGAGCGCGGCAATGGTCTCCTGGGGCGATGGTTGTTGCGCCACAGAACCTACGGAACGCGATGCCTCACTCAGGGCGCCCGATGCCTCGCTTAACCGGGATCGGGCCTGCCCGATCACCTCTCGTACCCGGGCGAGACCGGCCGTGATGCCGATGAAGCCAGAGGCCACCGCGCGAGCGGCGATCTGCTCGATGGCGCGGTCGACCGCTGCGGTCTCCTGCTGTGACCGGTCTACACCTGCGGTCATCGCCTGCAAGTCGGCGCCGATGGTGTCGGTCAGCGACATCGCTCTATCCCCCGCTCGAACGCCCCGCGCCTACCACCCAACGGTGGCAGCCTAGAGACGCCCACCGACGGAGCACAACGTCGGAAAGCGAAGCTGCCGGCGGTGTCTTCCGCGTGCTTCCTGGAGGATGATCCCGCGACGTGCGCGACTACCACGGTCACGCCTACCAGGCCGGCGTTGACGGCGTCTTGCGTAGCGGCCAGTTGCAGCGCGGAGGTTGTCGCATTCGTGGCCTCGTCCAGGTTGTAGACCTGCAGCCAGGCCGGGGTGGCGTAGGCCATCCGTGACAACACGGCACCTCAGCCGACGCCGCAGGTGACAGCCGATATGTGGTTGTTTCTGGTCAGTAGGGCCAATCGAGTTGTGCCTCGGGCACGCCGACGTCGCGGGCGTAGGTGATCACTTCCTGTCGCCCCGTGTCGTCGCCTCGGGGATAGGTGAAGACGCGGCCGGCGAACACGACCCAGCTGGTGCTGTCCGTGGCGTAGTCGGCGTACCAGCGACCCGGGGACAGTGCGGCGGCGAGCTGGCGGGCGAGTTCGTCGCCTGCGTCGTCGGGGCAGGTGAAGTCGATCAGTGTCCACTGGGCGGGCTGGTCGCCGGTGGCGTTCCAGGCGGGAAGGCGGTGAATACGCCGCAACGTCAACGGCACGTCGATCGTGGCGTTCAGGGCCAGGCTCTCGGCGACAAGGGCGCCCACGATAGGCAAGAGGAGTCACCGCCTGCGTTCTGGTGGCTAGGGCAGCAGCCAGCCTAGCCTCCCCTGTTCAGGGGGGATTTGACTGATCGAGGTCAGTGAAAGAAAGGTGCACCTGGCCTGCGAGGATGTGGGTGTCGAGTCCATGTCCACAGCAGAATCGGGTGCACC
>NZ_JBXUOW010000092.1:0-16158 GCF_057196645.1 Micromonospora sp. ATLC16 | reverse complement strand
GCCCGGTCCCGGCACCGGCAGCGCCGGCCCGGCACGGCGGGGGCATGCGCGCCGCCTGGTCGGTGGTACGCGCCCGACCGGCCGCCCGGCTCGGCGTGTCCGCCGTGGCCGTGGGCCACCTGGTGATGGTGGCGGTGATGGCGATGACCCCGGTGCACCTGCGGGAGTACTACTCCGTCGACGAGGTGCTGCCCGTGGTCGGCCTGGTGCTCAGCCTGCACATCGCCGGCATGTACGCGCTGGCGCCGGTGGTCGGTTGGCTCGCCGACCGGTTCGGCCGCCGCCCGGTCATCCTCGGCGGGATCGCGACGCTGCTGGCCGCCTGCGCGGTCGCCGGCACCGCCGGGCACCACACGCCCCGGCTCACCGTCGGGCTGATCCTGCTCGGGCTCGGCTGGTCGGCGACCATGGTGGCCGGCTCCACCCTGCTGTCGGAGTCGGTACCGGACGAGGTGCGGCCCAGCGCCCAGGGCCTGTCCGACCTGCTCATGGGGCTGGCCGGCGCGTCGGCCGGAGCACTGAGCGGGTTTGTCATGCAACTGGCGGGCTATCCGGTGCTGACCCTGCTCGCCGCGGTCGCGGTGGCACCCCTGCTGGCGCTAGCGTTGCGTCCGGTGCCGGTGGGTGCATCGGACAGGAAGGACTGATCACGTGCGGCTGACCGACTTCTGGGCGCGCCTGGCCGAGGCGTTCGGGCCGGCGTACGCGGCCAGCATCGCCAGCGACCAGGTGCTGTCGGAACTCGGTGGACGAACCATCGAGCAGGCCCTCAAGGCCGGCGTGGAGACGCACGTGGTGTGGCGCGCCGTGGTCGCGGCCTACCCGGACCGGGTTCCCGCCCGGCTACGCTGAGCAGCCGATTCGTTACTTCCGCGTGTCTCTTGCCGAGTCGTACACCTGTTCGGCTATTGTCCACAGCGAGGTGCTCGTCCACAGGCCACGGCCAGTCGGCTGGTTTTCTGTCGGACCCAGCGCCTAGCGTGTCCCGCGTGACGCGAAGCTCAGGAAAGACGCCGGCGAAGGCAGGGGTGGCAACGATGGCGGCAGGTCCTGACCGGGAGAAGGCGCTCGACCTTGCTCTCGCTCAGATCGACAAGCAGTTCGGCAAGGGCTCGGTGATGCGGCTGGGGGAGCGGCCGGTCATCCAGACCTCGGTCATTCCGACCGGTTCCATCGCGCTCGACGTGGCGCTCGGCGTGGGCGGTCTGCCCCGTGGCCGGGTCGTCGAGGTGTACGGCCCGGAGAGCAGCGGTAAGTGCCTGACGGCCGACACGCATCTCTGGACGGACCGGGGCCTGGAGACCGTCGAGGAGCTCTTTACGCGATGCGGTCAGCCCGCAAGCTGCACCAGCCGGGTCACCGACATCCGTGACCTGGGTTTGCGGATGGTCAACGAGCGGGGCGAGCTCGAAGCCGTTGCCGCCTTGACCCACAACAACCGCAAGCCGGTGATCAAGCTCAAGCTGCGATCCGGGCGGACGGTTACCGCCACGAAGAACCACCCACTACGAGTGATGACCGACCGTGGATTCATCGCTTGGCGGAAGGTCGGCAACATCCGACCTGGCGACTTCGTGGTGTCGGCGACCTTCGGCGCATCGGAGGCCGCCCACGGCGACGGTCTTTCCGAGGACGAGGCCGTGGTCCTGGGCTACCTCGTCGCCGAGGGCTCGCTTGGCTACCAGCACGGCGTACGGTTCACCAACTGGGACCCAGAGGTGAGTGGTGAGTACCGCCACCTCATGGAGCAGGTGTTCGGCGTCGAGGTCCGCGACTACGACAATAAGGAGTTCGTCGTCTCGGGCGGGGCGTTCCGCAAGCGCATCGCCGAGGAGTACGGCCTCGACTATGTCACCGCGCACGGCAAGACCGTTCCCTACCGGGTGCGCACCGCAGGTCACAAGGTGCAGCGCGCCTTCTTGTCGGCGCTCTTCGAGGGTGACGGATGGATCGACGAGAGTTCGACCATCGGGCTCGGCACCGCGTCCGAGCAGCTGGCCCGTGAGGTACAGCTACTGCTCTACGGACTCAACATCCCCAACACCGTCTCCTCAAAGTGGAACGAGACGTACCAGCACCACTACTGGACCGTGACGGTCGATCCATCGGTGGCGCACAGGTTCGTCGACGAGGTCGGATTCCGCTCGGCTCGGCGTCGTGCACAGGTCGAGCGGTGCTTCCGCACCAGTGAGCGGGACGCCCAGTTCGAGAACATCCCTCACCTCGAGGGCCTCATTCAAGACCTGCGCGACGACTGTGGTGGTGATCGGGCATTCGACAGGGTCGCGGGAGACCTGTTCCGTACGGACATCGAGTTGGCCTGCTCCCGTAGCCGCTTGACCAAGATCGTGGAATGGGGGGAGCAGCGCTGGGAGCGCCTGTCGGCGTCAGGCCAGGCGATCGTGACGCACCTCAAGCACCTGGCCACCTCCTCCTACACCTATGAGCAGGTCGTCGAGGCCGCCGATGCGGGCACGCAACCCACCTTCGACGTGATGCTTCCGGGAACGCATAGCTTCCTCGCGAACGGAATGCTCTCCCACAACACCACGGTCGCCCTGCACGCGGTGGCCAACGCCCAGCGGGCCGGCGGTATCGCCGCCTTCATCGACGCCGAGCACGCGCTCGACCCGGAGTACGCCAGGGCCCTCGGTGTCGACACCGACGCCCTGCTGGTCTCCCAGCCGGACACCGGCGAGCAGGCGCTGGAGATCGCGGACATGCTGGTCCGCTCCGGCGCGATCGACATCATCGTGATCGACTCGGTGGCCGCGCTGGTGCCGCGCGCCGAGATCGAGGGCGAGATGGGCGACAGCCACGTCGGTCTCCAGGCCCGGCTGATGAGCCAGGCGCTGCGGAAGATCACCGGCGTGCTCAACAACACCGGCACCACCGCGATCTTCATCAACCAGCTCCGCGAGAAGATCGGTGTCATGTTCGGGTGCATGTCGTACTCGACCCGGGTCACTCTGGCCGACGGCACGCAGGAGAAGATCGGCAAGATCGTCAACCAGCGGATGAACGTCGAGGTCCTCTCCTACAACCCGGACACCGACCGGGTGGAGCCGAAGCGGATCACCAACTGGTTCAACAACGGCCCGGCAGAGCAGTTCCTCCAGTTCACTGTCGCCAAGTCGGGGGGCAACGGGCGGGCGCAGTTCGCCGCCACCGCCAACCACCTGGTACGCACGCCCGGCGGTTGGCGGGAGGCGGGCGAGTTGATCGCGGGTGACCGGGTGATGCTCGCCGAGTCACGCCGCCTCAGCGAGCAGCAGTGGCAGGTCGTGCTCGGCTCGCTGATGGGCGATGGTGCCCTGTCGCCGAACCGCCAGGACCGCTCCGGTGTCCGCTTCCGGCTCGGCCACGGTGCACAGCAGGTCGACTACCTCGACTGGAAGGTCTCGCTGCTGGGCAACATCGGCCACTCCCGGCGCACCGACGCGCGGGGCGCTGCCTTCGTCGACTTCACTCCGCTGCCGGAGTTGGACGAGCTGCGTCGCGCGGTCTACCTGGGTGACGGCAAGAAGCACCTCAGCTGGGACTACCTCAAGGCGCTGACCCCGCTCGCCCTCGCCGTGTGGTACATGGACGATGGGTGCTTCACCGTCCGCTCCAAGGGCTTGCAGGAGCGCACGGCCGGCGGTTCCGGCCGGATCGAGATCTGCGTCGAGGCGATGGCGGAGGGCAGCCGGGACCGTCTGGTGGAGCATCTGCGCGACGCGTACGGCATGAACGTGAAGCTGGTGGCCAGGGGGGCCCGGCAGACGGCGTCGATTGTCTTCACGACGGAGTCTTCGGCGAGGTTCCAGGAACTGGTCGCTCCCTACGTGCCGGCGGCGATGGAGGCCAAGCTGCTGCCGCGCTTCCAGGGCCAGTGCACCGTCGAGCCGCAGTTCGTCCCGGCGGAGCTGATGCCGGTGCCCGCGCGGATCGTCGATGTCCGGGTCAAGCCGAAAACCCGCTCGATGAACCGGTTCGACATCGAGGTCGAGGGCAACCACAACTACTTTGTCGACGGCGTCATGGTGCACAACAGCCCTGAGACCACCACCGGTGGGCGGGCGTTGAAGTTCTACGCCTCGGTCCGGCTCGACGTGCGGCGCATCGAGAGCCTGAAGGACGGCACCGACGTGGTCGGTAACCGCACCCGGGTCAAGGTCGTGAAGAACAAGTGCCTCGCCGAGGGCACCATGGTGTTCGACCCTGTCACCGGCCGCGCCAACCGGATCGAGGACATCGTCGACGGGCGGATGCCTGTCTCCGTGGTGGCAGCGGCGAAGGACGGCATGCTGCACGCCCGCCCTGTCGTCTCCTGGTTCGACCAGGGAGAACAGGATGTCATCGGGGTACGTCTGCGTGGCGGTGCCACGGTCTGGGCGACCCCCGATCACAAGGTCTTGACCGATCGGGGCTGGAAGGTGGCCGGCGAGTTGGGTGCCGGAGACCGGGTTGCGCAGCCTCGACAGTTCCTGGGTTTCGGCGAGCATGAGCCCTACTCGCCCGAGCAGGCACGAATGCTCGGCTACCTGATTGGTGACGGATATGTCGGTGGGAAGACCCCGCTGCAGTTCATCAACATCCAGGAGTCGCTGAAGGCCGACGCGGCGCGCATCGCCGCAGGGCTCGGCTGCGACACACACGAGCATGACGGCAAGTTGGCCATCTCGTTCTCCCACCGTCAGGGTGAGCGCAACGAGTTGCTGGCGTTGTGCCGACAAGCGGGGATCTACGGCAAGCTGGCCTGGGAGAAGACCATCCCCGCCGAGTTCTTCGATCCGGGTCTTTCCCGCGAGGTGGCAGGCAACCTGCTTTTCGGCCTACTCGAAAGCGACGGCTGGGTGAGCATCGAGCAGACCGGTGCCATTCGGGTCGGCTACACGACTACCTCGGAGCAGTTGGCCCACCAACTCCACTGGTTGTTGCTGCGATACGGCATCACGAGTTCGGTTCGTCGCTACGACCCGACGGGTCAGCGCCCCAGCCTTATCAAGGGGCGTCGCATCCAGGCAAAGCGGTTGTGCTACGAGGTCCGGGTGGGCGGCAGTGACAACGTGGAGGCGTTCGCCGAAGCGGTTCCGCTGTGGGGACCGCGCGGGGTCATCCTTCGCGAGGCGCTCAACAGCCAGGAAGGGCGTCGGCGGGGCTCGCAGGCCGGCTACCTGTCGCCTGCGGTCACCGAGTCGGTGCTGGCACACCTGGCGGGTAAGGGCGTCACGGCTGTGCTCGCTGCTCAACTGATCGGCGCGACGGCCGGCAATTCGCGTGGTGGCATGAAGCAGGTTCTAGGGCTGCACCAGATCCGGCGGGATCGGTTGCAACTGCTGGCGGACGCGCTTGACGACGCTTTTTTGCGTGAACTGCTCACCGAGCAGGTGCGCTATTCGACCGTCAAGGAGATCCTGCCCGCGCGGCGTACGAGGACCTTTGATGTCGAGGTCGATGAGCTGCACACGCTGGTCGCTGACGACATCGTCGTACACAACTGCGCAGCTCCGTTCAAGCAGGCCGAGTTCGACATCATGTACGGCAAGGGCATCTCCCGTGAGGGTTCCCTGATCGACGTCGGTGTCGAGCAGTCGATCATCCGCAAGTCCGGTGCCTGGTACACCTACGAGGGCGACCAGTTGGGCCAGGGCAAGGAGAAGGCTCGCGAGTTCCTCCGGGAGAACCCGGACGTGGCCGCCGAGATCGAGAAGAAGATCCTGGAGAAGCTCGGCGTCGGGGTCGGCGCGGGCGACGCCGCCGGTGGCCCGGAGCTGCCGCCGGTCGACTTCTGATCCTGAGTCGTGGCAGGACGACGTGCTCGCTCGGGGCGGGGCTGGGATGCCAGTCCGCCCCGCGCGGGTGACCCCACACCACGACCCCGCCGAGGCCGCCGCGCCGCCGGAGACTCCGCACGCGAGGACGCGGCATCCGCGCCTCGTGACGAGGCCGAGGTGGCCCGGGAGATCTGTCTGCGACAGCTCGCGGTGCGTCCGCGTACCCGTGCCGAGCTGGCCACCGCGTTGGCGCGGCGGGGCATCTCCGAGGAGACCGCAACCCAGGTCCTCGACCGGTACGACGAGGTCGGCATCATCGACGACGCCGCGTTCGCCCGGGCCTGGGTGAGCAGCCGGCACGCCGGCCGTGGGCTGGCGCGCCGAGCACTGGCCAACGAGCTGCGCCAGCGCGGTGTGGACGGCGGCACGGCCAGCGAGGCGCTGGACGAGCTGGACGAGACCACCGAGGCGGAGACCGCCCGCGCCCTCGTGGAGCGGAAGCTGCGGACCGCCCGGGGCGAGCCGGACGCGGTGTTCCGGCGGCTGGTCGGCATGCTGGCCCGCAAGGGCTACCCGGCCGGTGTCGCGATCCGGGCGGTGAAGGACGCGATCGCCGCGCAGAGCGCCGAGGCGGCCGAGTTCGCCGAGCAGATCGACGCCGACGTCCTCGCCGACGCCGAGGGTGAGATCGACCGCTGACCGCGCGTTCGCGCTGTCGTGCCGTCCACCAGCTGTGATCTCGGCCAGGCCCGTCCCGGGGGCCGCGGGTGATGCGTTGGGCGCGGGTGTCGACGACCACCTCCGCAACGCGACCAGCTCCGATGAGTCAACTCGGCGTCGTTCGTTCGTCTTTTTTGCCCGCTGGCGTCCGAGTGTTCATACTCGGAGAGTGACGAGTTAACTTCTCTCCGTCCGGGTGGTTTGATCATCTGTCCTTGACCGGAGGCCGGTTGAGACCTAGCCTCGCCGTAAAGGCTCACATTGCCCGACCAAGCGCAGGCTAAGCGCACAACATAGATCCCGTAACAGAACAGCATCACTTTGGCCGGCACTCTCGGCCGCGTACGTCAGCTCCGGACAGGCCGGTCCGGGCTCGCGTGACACTGCACCCGGCCCGCCGACGGCCGTCAGGGACGTCGGCGGAGGAAGCCAACCCACGGCCTGCGCTCCGGTCGGGCGTCCAGAGTCGCAGGAGCGTGCCCACCCGGCAGGCTGTTGCGGCGCGACGGTTCAGGGGAGGCGCGCCATGGCGAGGCGGCACAGGTTCACCGGAGTCCCGGCATGAGCGAGCGGAGCGGGCCGACCGTGAGGCTTTGTTCGGCGCTGCCCGCCAGGGGTGCGCGGCGGAACGGAGCGTCGGCATGAGCGCGGGGGCGGGCGCTCCCGGTGCGGCGGAGGCCGGTGCCGGCGACGACGGTGAGCAGAGTTCCGGCCGACCTGCCGTGGCCCCGGTGGTCGCCGACCGGCCGGACGGAGCCGGCCGATGAGCACCTTCGATGTCGTGATACTGGTCGCCGTGCTGGTGCTGACCCTCGTGGTGCTCGGCGCGGTGCTGTTCGGCGTGCGGCTGATCCGGGGTTTCATGTCGCGTCCGGCGGTGGAGGATCCGGCGTACGTCGCGGAGAAGGATCGGCAGGAGCAGTCGCTGGCCGCGCTGCGGACGGCCGCCGACGAGGCGAACAGCACCATCGACGTGGCGAAGTCGGCGGCGGCGGCGGCCCGCGCCGAGGCGGCGGCGGCCGGGGCCGAGGCGAAGGCCGCCCGGGCGGAGGCGCGTCGGGTGCTCGACAACGCTCGCGCCGAGGCGGACACGGTGCTCGAACGGGCACACAAGCAGGCCGAGGCGGACGCCGAGCAGTTGCGCACGGCGGCCCGGCGCAGCGGTGAGCGGGAGGTGGCGGTGCTGGCCGCGACCACCCGGGAGCAGGCCGCCGAGGTGGAGCGGCGGGCGACCCGGATGGACGAGCGGGAGCGGCTGCACACCGAGGAGGTGGAGCGGTTCGCGGAACGGGAACGCCAGCTCACGGCGGCCAACGCGGCGCTGGCGGCCCGCGAGGCGGCGCTGGCCGAGCGGGAGTCCGATCTCGCCGAGGTGGAGAACCAGCGGCGACGTGAGTTGGAGCGGGTCGCCGGGTTGACCGCCGACGCCGCGCGGACCGAGTTGGTCGAGTCTATCGAGGGCCAGGCGAAACGGGAGGCCGCGCTGCTGGTCCGGGACATCGAGTCCGACGCGAGGTCGACCGCCGAGCAGCGGGCCCGGCACATCGTGGTCGACGCCATCCAGCGGGTGGCCAGCGAGCAGACCGCCGAGAGCGTGGTCAGCGTGCTGCACCTGCCGGGCGACGAGATGAAGGGTCGGATCATCGGCCGGGAGGGCCGCAACATCCGGGCCTTCGAGTCGGTCACCGGGGTGAACCTGATCATCGACGACACTCCCGAGGCGGTGCTGCTGTCCTGCTTCGACCCGGTGCGCCGGGAGGTCGGCCGGTTGACGCTGGAGAAGCTGGTGTTGGACGGCCGGATCCACCCGCACCGCATCGAGGAGGTGCACGAGCTGGCCCGCCAGGAGGTGGACCAGCTCTGCCAACGGGCCGCCGATGACGCCCTGGTGGAGGTCGGCATCACCGAGATCCATTCGGAGCTGGTCACCCTGCTGGGTCGGTTGCGCTACCGCACGTCGTACGGGCAGAACGTGCTCAAGCACCTGGTGGAGACCGCGCACATCGCCGGGATCATGGCCGCCGAGCTGCGGCTGGACGTGCCGTTGATCAAGCGGTCGGCGTTCCTGCACGACATCGGCAAGGCGCTCACCCACGAGGTGGAGGGCAGCCACGCCCTCATCGGCGCGGACGTGGCCCGGAAATACGGCGAGAACGAGGACGTGGTGCACGCCATCGAGGCGCACCACAACGAGGTGCCGCCGCAGACCGTGGAGGCGGTGCTGACGCAGGCGTCGGACGCCTGCTCGGGCGGGCGGCCGGGAGCGCGGCGGGAGAGCCTGGAGGCGTATGTCAAGCGGCTGGAGCGCATCGAGGAGATCGCCGCCGGCAAGGTCGGGGTGGACAAGGTCTTCGCGATGCAGGCGGGCCGCGAGATCCGGGTGATGGTCAAGCCCGACGACGTCGACGACATCGGTGCGGCGGTGCTGGCCCGGGACGTGGCCAAGCAGGTCGAGGAGGAGCTGACCTATCCGGGGCAGATCCGGGTGACGGTGGTCCGCGAGTCCCGGGTCACCGAGATCGCCCGCTGAGCGGTCACGAGGCCGGCCCGGAAGTGACCGGGCCGGCCTCGTGACCTCTGCCGGGCTTAGCTTCCGCCGCCACCGCCGGCACCCTCGGCCTGCGCCGTGAGCGCGGCCGGCGGCGGGTTCTGGGCTGGTGTCCCGACAGTCTTGCGGCCTCTTGAAAGTCGGTGCTGGACGTACTGGGCCAGCTTGGACAGCGAATAGTTGACGATGATGAAGAGCAACCCGATGACGACGTACACCTGGATTGGGTTGTCCAGCACGCCGATGATCTGTTTGCCGATGTTGAGGGTCTCTTCGTAGCTGATGATGAAGCCGAGCGAGGTGTCCTTGAGCACCACCACGAGCTGGCTGATCAGGGCCGGCAGCATGATCCGGAATGCCTGCGGTAGCAGGATCAGGTGGGTGGTCTGCAACGGCGAGAGACCGATTGCGCCGGCAGCCTCGGCCTGCCCGCTGGGCAGGCCCTCCATGCCCGAGCGGAGGATCTCGGCGATCACCACCGAGTTGTAGATGGTGAGGCCGATGACCAGGTACCACAGCGTGTCGAAGGAGATGCCGAACTCGGGGAAGCCGCGAGCCACGAAGAAGATCGTGATGACCACCGGCAGCCCTCGGAACACTTCGACGCAGATCCGGGTGATCGCGGAGAGCACGGCGGTGAGTCCGCGTGCCAGGTACGACAGCGGGGCGGCGAGACCGGTGAACCGGCGGCGGCCCAGGTGCTTGAGCTGGATCCGAAGCACGGCCAGCAGAGTGCCGACCACGAGCGAGGAGATGACGGCCAGCGCTGCAGCGGTCAGCGTGTTGCGGAACCCGTAGCCGATCTTGTCCCACACCTGGGAGAAGTACTCGTTCGAGGGGTCGATCAGCGGACCCCACAGCTCCATCGAGAACTGGCCCTTGTCCTCAAGCGGGCGGTAGACCAGGAAGTACGCGCCGGCGATCAGGACGAACGTGGCGGTGATGCTGCTGATCAATGTGACCCGGCGCTGGCGGGGCCCGGGTACGTCGTAGAGAACGCTGCTTTGCTGGTTCATCGGGCCACCGCCTGTCGCTTCTCGACCCGGTCCAGCAGCGCGCCGAGCGGGACTGTCATGATCAGGTATCCGATCGAGATGCCGATGGCGACGGGTACGAAGGCGTGGCCCTCGGCCGAGGTGAGTTGGTCGGAGGTCTGTGCGAGGTCACCCACCACCCCGAAGAAGCCGACCAGTGCGGAGTTCTTGATCATCGCGATGATCACGGAGCCCAGCGGTACCACGGACGCCTTCCAGGATTGCGGCAACACCACGTAGCGCAGGTTCTGACCGAACGTGAGCCCGAGTGAACGAGCGGCTTCCGCCTGACCCGCAGGCACGGCATTCACCCCCGAACGCAGGGCCTCACAGACGAAGGCGGCGGTGTAGAGGACCAAGGCGATCAGCGCGAACCGGAAGTACGGCAGGTCGGTGCCGAGCCGGCTGAAGATCCAATCAAGCCCGGGGATGCGGAGGAAGTCCGCGTTGGAGCCGAGGGCCGGCAGACCGAACGCGGCGAAGAACATCACCACGGTCAGCGGCAGGTTTCGGAAAATGTTGACGTAGCCGGTGCCGACGGCGCGCAGCGGCGGCACCGGCGAGATCCTCAGCACCGCCACGACGGCACCCAGGATCAGGGCGCCGATAGCGGCGAGGAGGCAGATCTGGAGGGTGAGCCAGAACCCGCCCGCGAAGACGTCGAACTTGTCGATGAGCACACTCACGGTCGGACTTCCTCTCCACCCTCCAGATCGGCGACTCAGTAGCGGTTGACGGCCGGGGCCTCGCCCAGTTCGGCACCGAACTTGCCGGCGGTGTCGTCCCAGGCCTTCTTCCAGCTGCCGTCGGCGTACGCCTTCTCCAGCGTGTCGTTGATGAAGTCGCGGAAGGCGGTGTCGTCCTTCTTGACGCCGATGCCGTACGGCTCCTTGGTGAAGTTTTCACCGGCGAGCTGGAACGACGCCTCGTCCTTGGCGATGAAGCCGAGCAGGATCACGTTGTCCGTGGTGACGGCGTCGACCTGCCCGCCCTTGAGGGCGTCGCGGCACTTGTCGTAGGTGTCGAAGAGCACCAGCTGGGAGCCGACGTCCTTGACGTACTTCTTGATCTCCTCGGCCGGGGTGGAGCCGGTGACGGAGCAGACCTTCTTGGTGCCGTCCTGGAACGAGTCCGGTCCGGTGATGCTGGTGTCGTCCTTCTTCACCATGATGTTCTGCCCGGCCTCGTAGTACGGCCCGGCGAAGGCGATCCGCTCTTTACGCGCGTCGTTGATCGTGTAGGTGGCCACGACCATGTCGACGGTGTCGTTGGTGATGAAGTCCTCGCGGACCTTCGAGGGGGTCTCCACCCACTCGATCTTGCTCTCGGGGATGCCGAGTTCCTTGACGATGATCTTTGCGATCTCGACGTCGAAGCCTTCCGGGCTGTCGGAGAGCCCCTTCTGGCCGAAACCGGGCTGGTCGAACTTCGTGCCGACCTTGATGGCCTGGGCCTTGTTCAGCCGCTCCATGGTGCTGCCGGCGGCGAAGGACTTGTCGCCGGAGCCGGTGTCGTCCCCAGCGTCGTCCCCGCCACAGGCGGTCACGCCGAGCGCGATGGTTGCGGCTGCCGCGAGCGCCGCAATGCGCGTGATACGCATACTCATCTCCTTCTTCGTCGGAGCGCGCCACGGAACGGCGCGCTCCCTCGTCAATCGCTAATGGGTGAGGATTTTGGAGAGGAAGTCTCGGGCCCGCTCGCTGCGTGGATTGGCGAAGAACTCGGTCGGGGGCGCGTCCTCGACCAGTTGCCCGTCGGCCATGAAGATGACCCGGTTGGCCGCGTGCCGCGCGAAGCCCATCTCGTGGGTGACCACGACCATGGTCATGCCGTCGCTCGCGAGGGAGGTCATCACGTCCAGCACCTCGCCGACCATCTCCGGGTCCAGCGCGCTGGTGGGCTCGTCGAAGAGCATCGCCTTGGGCTGCATGGCCAGCGCGCGGGCGATCGCGGCGCGCTGCTGCTGGCCGCCGGAGAGCTGGGCCGGGAACTTGTCGGCCTGGTTGGCGATGCCGACCCGGTCGAGCAGGGCGAGACCTCGCTCCCGGGCCGCCGCCGGCTTCTCCTTGCGGACCTTGATTGGGCCGAGGGTGACGTTCTCCAGGATCGTCTTGTGCGCGAAGAGGTTGAACGACTGGAACACCATGCCGACCTCGCTGCGCAGCCTGGCCAGGGCCTTGCCCTCGGCCGGCAGCGCCTGCCCGTCGAAGGTGATGGTGCCGGAGTTGATCGGCTCCAGCCGGTTGATGGTGCGGCACAGGGTCGACTTGCCGGAGCCGGAGGGGCCGATCACCACGACCACCTCACCCCGCCCCACCGACAGCGAGACGTCGTCGAGTACGTGCAGCGGCCCGAACCACTTGTTGACCGAGTCCAGCACGATGAGCGGTTCACCCGTCGCCACGTCGTCTGTCCTCCTCGTCGCTGTCGGGGGTCGGTCGACCCCCGGTAGCGGCCACTGTAGGCGGGGTGACGTGGCGGAACGCAACCCAGATGGTCACGGAGCGGTAACACCCTGGATGACCCGGCTCCGCCGTCCGAATTGATCCGCCCGGGTGGCGTCCCGTCCGCCTGACGGAGATCATGTGGGCATGACCGAGCCCGTGCGGCTGACCCGGTACGCCCGTGGCGGCGGCTGCGCCTGCAAGATCCCGCCGGGTGAGCTGGAGGCGATGGTGGCCGGCCTCGGCCCCACTGCCGGCACCGCCGAGCTGCTGGTCGGGTTGGACCACGGTGACGACGCCGCGGTGGTCCGGCTGGACGCGCGCACCGGCCTGGTGACCACGGCGGACTTCTTCACACCTGTGGTCGACGACGCGTACGACTGGGGTCGGATCGCCGCCACCAACGCCCTGTCCGACGTGTACGCGATGGGCGGCAGCCCGCTGGTGGCGCTCAACCTGCTCTGCTGGCCGCGCGAGGTGCTGCCGCTGGAGTTGGCCCGGGAGGTGCTGCGGGGCGGCCTGGACGTGGCCCGCGCAGCCGGCTGTCATCTGGCCGGCGGGCACAGCGTCGACGACGACGGTCCGAAGTACGGCCTGGCCGTCACCGGGCTGGTCCGGCCGGAGGAGCTGATCACCCTGGACGCCGGGCGGGCCGGGCTGCCGCTGTCGCTGACCAAACCGCTCGGCGTCGGCGTGCTCAACACCCGCCACAAGAGCACCGGGGAGAGCTTCCCGACGGCGGTGGCGGCGATGACCACCCTCAACCGGGACGCCGCGCTGGCGGCCGTGGCGGCCGGCGTGCGCTGCGGCACCGACGTGACCGGATTCGGTCTGCTCGGGCACGCCTCGAAGCTGGCCCGGGCGAGCCGGCTGACGGTGGCGATCGACATCGCCCGGGTGCCGTACCTGGCCGGTGCCCGCGAGGCGGTCCGCGACGGGTACGTCAGCGGTGGTTCCCGCCGCAACCTGGAGTGGGTCACCCCGTGGACGGACTTCGGCGCGGCGGCCGAGCAGGACGCGCTGTTGCTGGCCGACGCGCAGACCTCCGGCGGACTCCTGATCGCCGGGGAGATACCGGGTGCCCCGGTGATCGGTGAGCTGTTGCCCCCCGGCGAACACCGGGTCGTCCTGCGCTGAGCGAGGGTTTCGGTACGCGTGCCGTTACGTGGGAACGCGCACCATACCCGATAAACTGTCATCTTCCCGCTACTCGAAGCGATGAAGCTCAAGGAAATTTGGGCCAGAATGGTCACAGACCGGTAACTTGCCCCCGGCTGGGGGCAAATGCCCCGCACCATCGTCGGTAAGGCCCGATCCGGAGGCCGGTGGGGACGAGCACAGCGAGGAGACGGCATGACCGAGCTGTGGAACTGGAGAATCGACCAGGTACGACCGGTGGAGGTCTACCCGGCGCTGGCCGACGCGCTCGGTCAGGTGGTGATGCCGCTGGCGGTGGCTGATCCGCTCCGGCTGCCGACGTACGCGGTGGTGTGCGACGTCTGGCAGGCACCGGGGGAGTTCGCCACGATCGTGGACTGCTACGGCGTACCGGACGAGCTGCCCGAGCTGCCCAGCATCGCGGCGCTGGCCCGGCAGCTCGGCCGCAACTGCCTGCTGCGGGACGACACGCTCGACGACACCCGGCACCTGCTGGTGGCCCCGGACGGCAGCATCCGCCCGGTGCACTTCGACGTGCGGGAGACCGACGACGGCGAGGTGCTCAGCGAGCGCCGGCTGTGCACCGAGGCCGACCCGCGCTGCCGGGGCTGGTCGCGCTGCCACCGCTCCCGCTGGGCACCCGACTCGGTGAACCCGGCCCTGGCCGCCGCCTGACTCCCACGCCGCCGCGACGGGTCGGCTGCCGCCGCATCACCAACTCGTCGAGCAGGGTGCGGTTGGCAGCGGCGACCGGCGTCTCCTCGTTTGCGTCCGACTCCTCGGACCCGGCTACGCTGTGCACGTCATGACTACCGCAGCGGCGGGCGGCCCGCGCACCTACCAGGTGCGCACCTACGGCTGCCAGATGAACGTGCACGACTCCGAGCGCATCTCCGGCCTGCTGGAGCAGGCGGGTTACGTCCGCGCGGGCGAGGCCGAGGACACCCCCGACGTGGTGGTGTTCAACACCTGCGCGGTCCGCGAGAACGCGGACAACCGGCTCTACGGCAACCTCGGTCACCTGCGTCCGGTCAAGAACCGGCACCCCGGGATGCAGATCGCCGTCGGTGGCTGCCTGGCCCAGAAGGACCGGGGCGACATCGTCCGCCGGGCACCCTGGGTGGACGTGGTCTTCGGTACCCACAACATCGGCTCGCTGCCGGTGCTGCTGGAACGCGCCCGGCACAACGCCGCCGCCGAGGTGGAGATCCTCGAATCCCTCGACGTGTTCCCCTCGACACTGCCGACCCGCCGCGAGTCGACGTACGCCGGCTGGGTGTCGATCTCGGTGGGCTGCAACAACACCTGCACCTTCTGCATCGTGCCGGCGCTGCGCGGCAAGGAGAAGGACCGCCGACCCGGCGACATCCTCAGCGAGGTACGCGCCTTGGTCGACGAGGGCGTGCTGGAGGTGACCCTGCTCGGGCAGAACGTCAACTCCTACGGCGTCGAGTTCGGTGACCGGTACGCCTTCGGCAAGCTGCTGCGGGCCTGCGGCGACGTCGACGGGCTGGAGCGGGTCCGGTTCACCAGCCCACACCCGAAGGACTTCACCGACGACGTGATCGCGGCGATGGCCGAGACGCCGAACGTCTGCCCCTCGCTGCACATGCCGTTGCAGTCCGGCTCGGACGACGTGCTGCGCGCGATGCGCCGCTCGTACCGGTCGGAGAAGTACCTGGGCATCATCGATAAGGTCCGCGCGGCGATGCCCGACGCGGCGATCACCACCGACATCATCGTCGGCTTCCCCGGCGAGACCGAGGCGGACTTCGCGCGCACCCTGGACGTGGTCCGCGAGGCCCGGTTCTCCTCCGCGTTCACGTTCCAGTACTCCAAGCGTCCCGGCACCCCGGCCGCGAGCATGGACGGCCAGCTGCCCAAGCAGGTCGTGCAGGAGCGGTACGAGCGGCTGATCGCCTGCGTCGAGGAGATCACCTGGGCGGAGAACAAGAAGCTCGTCGGCGAGACCGTCGAGGTGCTGGTCGCCGTCGGCGAGGGCCGCAAGGACGAGCGGACCGGCCGGCTGTCGGGCCGGGCCCGCGACGGTCGCCTGGTGCACTTCGCGACGGACGATGCTGGCGCGATCCGGCCCGGTGACATCGTGCACACCACCATCACCTACGCCGCACCGCACCACCTCAACGCCGATGGCGCGCCGCTGTCGCACCGCCGGACCCGGGCCGGTGATGCGGCCGAGGCGGGTCGTTCACCGCGTACCCCCGGGGTGCTGCTGGGGCTGCCCACGATCGGCGCGCCGGCCCCGGCACCCGCGCCGACTACCGGCTGCGCCGTCTCGCCCTGAGCTAGTGCCAACGCCGTTCAGTTAGGCGTGGGCGTGGCTGGTCAAGGGGTGTGTTGATCAGGGAATGAGAGGCGGGGTTCCGGTATCAAGGTGTGTCACTCCAAGACAACCTGAACCAGGAACCCCGCTCGGTGGATCAGATTGCCATAACCCGGACGGTCACGGTAGCCGCAGGGCCGTTCGCGGCGGG
>NZ_JBXUOW010000091.1:0-16632 GCF_057196645.1 Micromonospora sp. ATLC16 | reverse complement strand
GCCCTCGACGCCGCCGGTGCCCCGGCCACCTCCTCGCGGCTGGTCAGCCCGGCCGACGCCGCCGCGCTGCCCGGCCGGCTCCCGGACGGCGACGGCGGCCAACTGCTGCGGCACCGGGCGTCGACCAGCCTGCTCGGCATCGGCCCCGCCGTGCCGCTCGACGAACCGGTCGCCCTGGACGACCTGCTCACAGGCGATGAACGAGACCGCACGTGGTGACCCGCCGTACGCCCGAAGCCGGCCCGCCCGGCGCCCGGCGGATATCCACTCCCGCCCTGCAGCTGGCCCGGCTCGTCATCACCGACACCGCCGACCATCACGCCGTCGGCGTCATCCACGGCCTGGCCGGGCTCGGTAAGACCTTCGCCATGCGTACCTGCACGAGCGCGCTGGCCGCCCGCACCCGCCCTGCCGAGCGGATCGAGGTCGCCACCATCGCGTTCCCGTCGCGGCCCACCATGCGGCTGTTGGCCGATCTGCTCCTGCAGACCCTGACCGGCGCCCCGCCCGCCCGGCAGGCCAACCGCTTCTACCTGACCGCCGCGCTGGTGCGCGAGCTCGCCCGCGTCCCGCGGCTGGTCGTCGTCGACGAAGCGCAACGGCTGCCCGAGGAGTGCATCGAGCTGCTGCGGTACCTGCACGACCACGACGACACCAGCTTCGGGCTGCTCTACGTCGGCGGCAACGGCTGCTGGGAAGTCCTGTCCCGCCAGCCGATGCTGCGCTCGCGGGTCTGGCGGCGCCAAACCTTCGCCCCGATGAGCCGCGCGGAGGTGCCACAGGTGATGCGCTCCTACCACCGGCTCTACACCGACGTCGACGACGAACTGCTGCACTACGTCGACGACAAGTTCGCCCACGGCATCTGGCGCAACTGGGCGCTGTTCTCCTCCACCGCGCACCTGATCGCCAAACGCGCCCGGCGCACCCGCCTGGACGCCGAGATCGTCGACAACGCGTTCGCCCTGCACCCAGGCGCCGGCGATGCCGGCTGACCGCCGGCCGTCGATCGTCGTCGTGCGCGACCCGCACGACACCCCGGCCACCCGCAGCCTGCTCGAGCGCGTCGACCAGCTCGACCGGGGCGTGCTGGTCGTACGGCCGGTCCCCGGCACCACCAGCCCCGCCGTCCTCGCCCTCGCGATCCTCGCCGCGCTCGGCAAACAAGTCGACCCGCCTCCGCGCGGCCTGACACGCCACTGGTGGGCTCTGGCGTGCGCGTGGGCCGCCGGCCACCAGGTCGACTACCTCGTCATCGACCGCGCGCACACCCTGCCCGCCCGGCTGATCACCCAGCTGATCGAGCTGGCCGCCGATATCGCCGCGATCGGCGTCTGGTTCATCGACCCTTCCCCGCAGGCGGATGCGCCCGCGCTGGCCGACCTCGCCGGCGTCACCGTCCAGCCGCCGCTCCAGTTGCTCAACCTCACCCTCAACCAGCCCGACCGGCCGGCGCAGCCCGACCGGCCCGCACATCCCGCCGCTCGACCTGCCGCCCGATGGCTTCCTGACCTTTCGCTACGCCTGCCAGCGGCGCCTTCCCGCGGCCGACCGCGCCCGGGTCGACGACGCCTGGCTGTGGTTCTTCGACGACACTCGCTGGTGGCTGCGCCACACCCAGCTGCTCGACCACACCGTCCGGCCCGACCCGCGGCGGCTGATCGCCGCGACCCTCCCGCTGACCGCGATGCTCAGCGTCCGGCTCGCCGCACTGTTCTACACCGCACGTCATCACACCGACGCGATGCTGCGGCTGCGCGCCACCCAGGCCGCCCTGTTCCGCGACGGGATCCTGCTGCACCACGAACCCCGCAGCCACGAGCTTCCCGCCCCGGGCCTCGGCAGCCGGCTCACGCCCGACATCGCAGCGGCCATCAGCCACACCGTGTCCACCGCAGCCGCGACCGCCGCGGTGCTACACCTGATCAACCCGCTCACCGGCCTCGGCTATCCGGTGCCCCGGCCGCCGGTCCTGGCCGACCTCGCCGCCGACGGCAGCCAGCTGCTCACCGCGCACGGCCCCGTCCCCGTCCCCGCCTGCGCGCAACCGGTCCTGCGTGCCCACCGGCACCTACTCGACCCGACCGGTGCCGCCCCGGACACCGCCCTGTTCGCCGGCGAACGGGCTACCTCGCGCGAACTCGCCGCCCAGGGCCTGCGACCGCTCAGGCTTACCAGCGACCCCGGGCCGCGCTACCGGCGCAGCCGGGCCTACCTCCGCGGGCACGCCACCGACTGGATGCGGCACCGCGGCCTGGAACTGTGCGCCCTGGCCGAGATGCAAGCCTGGTCCGGTCACCCATGACCGAGCCGGCCACCTTCGGCGCCGGCCTGCTCGCCCGCGCCCGCGAGCACGGCATGACCAGCGAAGACCTCGCTGACCTGCTCGGCTTCTCCGTCGCGCACGTGCGGGCCCTGCCCGGGCCGGCCGCGCTCAACAACCACCCCGCCATGGTGCTGCGTACCCTCGCCGAACGCCTCGACCTGCCCTGGCCCGGCTGGCTGACCACCGAGAACTCATGGCCCGACCCACCCACCAGCGACGAACGCACCGATCCCGCCCAGGTCCACGCCGTCCTCGCCGCAGCGTTCACCCAAACCCTGCACCTCGGCGAGATCGCCGACGTCCTCGATTGGGACACCGACCGCGTCCGCCGCGCCATCGACCTGCTCGCCACCCGCGCCCGACCCGGCGGCGGCACCCGGCTGACCATCACCGGCGACACTCTCACCCTGACCCTGGCACCCGGAATGCTCGACCATGCCGCACGGCGGCGACTCAACCAGCTCCTGCACGCCCACGGCCTCGGACCCGACCCGCACGTGCTGCACCTGATCCACCAGCTCAGCAACCCGTACGCCCCCCGCACCGCAGCCGACAGCGCACCCGACCTCATCACCGAAGCCCTGGAGTACCGGCTCGTCGACTACGAGACCGACCCGGAAACCGGCGCGACCGAGCTGGGGCTGCACCCCGACGTCAAGTTCAGCCTGGGCATCACCCAGTTCCGGTACCCGCTCGAAGGCGAGCCCGACGAGTCAACCACTGAAGATCCGTGACGCATCCAGTGAAGAACGCTGTCGCGCCTACCGAAGGACCGTGGCGCTAGCCGCTGAAGACCAGCTGGCGCTCAACACATCGCGCCGTGGGAGCCGCGGGCCACGTGGGCGAGGCTGTGCCGCAGCATCCGCCCCGGTTCCTTGGTGTGCATCCGGCCGGCGGTGTGGATCTGGTGGGGTGCGCTCTCCATCAGCAGCCATGCCGCCGCACCGCCGGCCGGCGAGCCGGGGTTCCGGCGAACGGCGGCGTGCCGGGCCCAACCACGGGCCAGGTCGGCGACCAGCGCGGTCTGTTCCTCGGCGCCGCCGTCGACGGCGGACGGGTAGTGGTCGACCGCGACCAGGTCGACCTCGGTGGCCCAGCGGGCGTGGTCGACCGGCACCCAGTCGCCGAGTACGTAGTTGGTGGTGATGGTGAGCGCCGGGTTCGCCGCCCGCAGCAGGTCGCGTTGCTCGATGTACGCGGCGAGCAGGGTGTCCGACCAGAAGCGACGGAAGTCGAGCAGCTGGCCGGGGTTGGGCAGGTACTGGGTGGCCCGGGGGGTGCTGATCTGCGCCCAGTCGGAGTACTGCTGGCTCCAGAAGCTGGTGACCCAGGCGTCGTTGAGGGCGGCCAGGTCACCGTGGCGGGTGGCCAGCCAGCGCCGGAAGGCCCGGGCGGTGTGCTCGCAGTGGCAGGTGGTGCCGTACTCGTTGTGCACGTGCCAACCGGCCAGCGCCGGGTGGTGGGCGTACCGCTCGGCCAGGGCGGCGGTGATGCGCAGCGCGGCGTCGCGGTAGGCGGGCGTGGCGGCGCAGTAGGTGTCCCGGCTGCCGTGGTGTAGCCGGATCCCGTCGGCGGTGACGGGCAGCGCGCCCGGGTGGGCCAGGGAGAACCAGGGTGGTGGCGAGGCGGTGGGGGTGGCCAGGGCGACCCGTACGCCCCCGCTGTGCAGCAGGTCGAGCACCTGGTCGAGCCAGGCGAAGGTGTACCGGCCGGGTGCCGGTTCGAGCCGGGACCAGGCGAACACCCCCACGGTGACGAGGTTGACTCCGGCCTGGCGCATCAGCGCGACGTCCTCGGACCAGACCTGCGCCGGCCACTGTTCGGGGTTGTAGTCGCCGCCGTGGCAGAGCGGGTCGTCGGTCCACATCACCATCACCAGCCCGCCGATTTAGTTGAGGACACGTCCAAACTATGGATCACCCCGACGCATGTCAACAGCCGGTCTCCGGCTCGCATTTGCCGCCATCGTTGACAGTTCGTTGGATAGTTAAAGAAACTGTCGGCACCGCCGCGAACGCCGCCGAGGAGAGCTGATGCCGTACCGACCGCCGTTGGTGCCCTACGAGACCTTCGTCGCCGACCCACCCGACCTGCCGGTACGCACCCCCGGTGAGGGCGGCCCGGCCATGGTGAGCCGGGCCGAGATCGCCGGCACCGACGCACACGGCGCCACCGTCAAGGCGGTGCTGGCCGACGGGGTGACGGCGGTGGTGCGCATCGACGCGGCCGGCGACGGCATGATCCGGGTACGGCTGGCCGAGGATCCCCAGGCCCGCAGCCGGTCGGCCCGGCTGATGCCGCTGACGCATCCCCGTCCCCACCCGGCCACCGTCACCGTCGACGACCGGCAGCTGCGGATCGACGCCGGTGCGCTGATCGCCGAGATCCGGCTCGACCCGTGGCACATCCGGTTCCTGCGCCCCGACGGCTCGCTGCTGCTGGAGCAGGATCCGGGCACCATCGACATCAGCGGTCGGCAACGCACCCTCCCGTTCGGCCACTCCACCGCCGACGGCGTCCGGGTCGCCTGGCACGAGAGTTTCGTCGCCCCCGGCGACGAGCGGTTCGTCGGCTTCGGTGAGAAGTTCACCCCACTGGACAAGCGTGGCCAGCGGGCTCTGATGTGGAACTTCGACGCCTTCGGCAGCGAGTCCGACCGGGCGCACAAGAACGTGCCGTTCTACCTGTCCAACCGGGGCTACGGCGTCCTGGTCGACAGCGGGCTGCCGGTGCAGTTCGACGTCTGCCAGTCCACCCACAGCGCGGTGCAGATCCTGGTCCCCGACGACCTGCTCGACTACTACGTGCTGGCCGGGCCGACCCCCGCCGAAGTGCTCGACCGGCTGCACCAGCTGACCGGGCAGCCGTACCTGCCGCCGCGCTGGGCCTTCGGCACCTGGGTCTCCTCGGGCTTCTACCCCGACAGCCAGGAACGGGTGCTGGAGCGGGCCCGACGCCTGCGCGAACGCGACATCCCCTGCGACGTGCTGCACCTGGACTGCTACTGGCAGGTGGCCGGCAACTGGTCGGACCTGCGCTGGGACACCGAGGCGTTTCCCGACCCGGCCGGCATGCTGCGGACCCTGTCCGAGCAGAACTTCCGGGTCTGCCTCTGGATGAATCCGTACCTGATGACGGCCAGCCCGCGCTACGCCGAGGCCGACGCGGCCGGCTACTTCCTGCGTCGACCCGACGGCAGCACGTACGTCGCCGACGTGTGGCACGGCAGCTACCCGGCCTCGGCCATCGTGGACCTGACCAACCCGGCGGCGGTGGACTGGTTCACCGGGCTGCTGCGGCCCCTGCTGCGACAAGGCGTGGCGGTGTTCAAGACCGACTTCGCCGAGGGGGTGCCCGCCGACGCGGTGGCGCACAACGGGATGAGCGGCGTCGACCTGCACAACGTGTACGCCCTGCTGTTCAACGACGTGGTCGCCGCGGTCACCGAGGAGGTGGCCGGTCACCGGGCGGTGTGGGCCCGCTCGTCCTACCTGGGCGGGCAGCGGCACAGCGCGCAGTGGAGCGGCGACGTCAACGCCACCTGGCCGGCCCTGGCCAGCACGCTGCGTGGGGGCCTGTCGCACGGCCTGTCGGGGGTGCCGTTCTGGAGCCACGACACCGGCGGCTTCCACGGCACACCCGAACCCGACCTGTACGTCCGCTGGTCGCAGTTCGGTGCGCTGTCGCCGCTGGTGCGGCTGCACGGCACCACCAGCCGGCTGCCGTGGGAGTTCCCGGCAGAGGCGGAACGACTCGCGGTGGCCGCGTTGCGGCTGCGCTACCGGCTGATGCCGTACCTGTGGTCGGCGGCGGTGCAGGCGGCCCGCACCGGCGTACCGATGATGCGGGCCCTGCTTGTCGACACCCCGCAGGACCCGACGGCCTGGACCACCGACCTGCAGTACCGGCTCGGGACGGACCTGCTGGTCGCGCCGGTCACCGACGCGTCCGGCGAGCGGGACGTGTACCTGCCCGTCGGCGACGACTGGTTCGACGCCGGCACCGGCGAGCTGCATGCGGGTGGCCGGCACCTGCGGGTGCGGGTGCCGCTGTCCCGGATGCCGCTGTACGTGCGCCGGGGTGCCCTGCTGCCGCTGGTCACGCCGGGGGCCACGGTCGGCGACGGGCCGTTCCGGGAGGTCACCCTGGTCTGCTGGGGGGCGGCGGACGGGCGCGCGGTCGTGCACGACGTGGACGGCGACACGATCATCGAGGCGGTCCGCGACGGCGACGAGTTGCGGATCCAGACCCGGGGGCCGCTGCCGGTGGGGCAGCTGGCACTCGCGGGGGTCGGCGACGCCGACCGACCGGCCCGGTCACTGCTCAACGGTGCGGCGGTGACCGTCCTGCCCTTCGCGGGGCTGTTCCCCGCGTCGGGCTGACCGTGCCCGCGCGGCGTCCGGCTGGACGGAGTCGGGCGCCGCGCGGCTACCGGGTCGCGGCGCGGGTGGGGTCAGCCCTTCACCGCGCCGGTGATCACGCCCTTGGTGAAGTGCCGCTGCACGAACGGATAGATGATCACCGCCGGAATCACCGTCACCACCACCACCGCCATCTTGACCGCGAGCGTCGGCGGGTACGCGGTCACCCCGGGCAGACTCACCGCCGCGCCGGAGACGTTCGGCGACTGCCCGGCCAGGATGTAGCTCTGCAATACCCGCTGGATCGGGAACTTGTCGTTGGAGTCGATGTAGAGCACCGCGTTGAAGTACACGTTCCAGTAACCGACCGCGTAGAAGAGCCCGACCACGGCGATCACCGCCTTGGACAACGGCAGCACGATCCGGGTGAGGATGCGCAACTCCCCCGCGCCGTCGATGCGGGCGCTGTCGAGCAGCTCCGCCGGCACGTTCATGAAGAACGCGCGGATCACCACCAGGTTGAACACGCTTATCGCGCTGGGCAGGATCAGCGACCAGAGGCTGTCCTTGAGGCCCAGACCGGTGACCACCAGGTAGCTCGGCACCAGCCCCGGGAAGATCAGGAACGTCAGCAGGAAGTAGAACAGCAGCCCCCGGTGGGCCACCGAGCCCGGTCGGGACAGTCCGTACGCGGCCAGCACGGTGAGCACCAGGCTGACCGTGGTGCCGAACACGGTGACCAGGGTGCTGACCCACACGGCCCGGGTGACGTCGCCGCCGCTGAAGATGGTGATGTACGCCGACGGGTCGAACTCCCGAGGGATCATGACCATGCCACCCGCGTCGTCGATGGTGCCGCGTGAGGCGAGGCTGGTGACCAGCACCGCCCAGAGCGGCACCAGCACCGCCGCCACCAGCAGCGTGAGCACGACCCCCTTGCCGACGGTCAGCGACGTCGACGGGCTGCCCGCCCACACCGGACGACCGGGGCGACGTCGCCGCGGTGGCCCCGCCGTGGTCGGTGCTGCGGGCACCGGCCCGGCGCCACTGAGCTGTGCGGTCATGATTTCGCGTACACCCCCTGCTCACCGAGCCGATGCGCGATCTTGTTCGCGGTGAGGATCAACACCAACCCGACCACCGCCTTGAACAGGCCCGCCGCGGCGCCGAGTCCCCACTGCTGGGTACTGATCGCCTGGTAGTAGACGAACGTGTCGAGCACCTCGGCGGCCCCCCGGCCGACCGCCTCCCGTTGCAGGATGAACTGCTCGAACCCGACCGAGAGCGCGTCGCCGAGCCGCATGATGAGCAGCAGCACGATCACCGGACGCAGGCCGGGCAGGGTGATGTGCCACAACCGCCGCCACCGGCCGGCCCCGTCGGCCGCCGCCGCCTCGTACAGGTTCTGGTCGATGGCGGACAGCGCGGCCAGGAAGACGATCGCGCCCCACCCCAGGTCCTTCCAGACCGCCTCGGCGGTGACCAGCACGATGAACGTCTCCGGGTTGGTCATGATCCCCCACGGCTGCAGACCGGCCTGGCGCATCTCCTGGGCCAGCAGTCCGGCCCCACCGAACATCTGCACGAAGAACGTCACCACCAGCACCCAGCTGAAGAAGTGCGGTAGGTAGACGACGCTCTGCACGAACCCGCGCAGCCGCCCGGAGACGACGCTGTTGAGGATGAGCGCCAGCAGGATCGGCAGCGGGAAGAAGAACACCAGTTGGAAGGCGGTGATGCTCAGTGTGTTGCGGACCGCGTCCCAGAACAGCGGGTCGCGGAAGAGTGCCTCGAAGTTGCCGAAGCCGATCCACTCGCTGTTGAGGAACGCGTCCAGCGGGTCGTCGCCAACGAACGGGTTGTAGTCCTGGAAGGCGATGACGTTGCCCAGGGTGGGCAGGTAGTGGAAGACCAGCAGCAGCACCGCCGCCGGTGCGGCCATCGCCAGCAGCGGCCAGTCGCGGCGCAGCCGGGCCCGCAGGCTGCGCCGTCGGGGACGCCGTGGTGACGGCGTACGCCCGGCAGGTGGCCGCGTGTCCACCGCGCCGGGGGCGCTCACGACCGCATCCCGGCACCGGTCGACGGCGCACTCACCTGCCCGCTCATCGGCCGTTGTCGGCGAGCGCCTTCTCGTGGAACGCGCGGCCCTCCTCGCCACCGGTGTCGAGGAACTCCTTACGTATTTGGGCCAGGTCGCTGACCGGGCGACGGCCGCGCAGGATGTCGCGGAGCTTGTCGTCGGTCGGCTGGATGATCTTCGACCAGTTCGCCGGCAGCTCCAGCTTGATCCCGGCGAACAGGTCCTGCTCCATCTGACCGATGTGGTTGCGGTAGTACCCGATGTAGTCCTGCACGTAGTTCGGGGTGTCGCCGCTGCGCACCTTGACCGGCACCCGACCTCCGATGTGGGTGTACTGCGCGCCGAGTTCCTTACGGCCCAGCTCGGTCAGCGCTGGCGTGCCGTCGGCGCCCCGGGTGAAGTGTTGTCCCTCCACGCCGTACTCGCGCAGCTCGAACTCCCGGCTGCCGAACGGGGCGGCACACCAGTTGAGCACCCGCAGCATCTCGTCGACCCGCTCGGCGGACAGGTCCTTCTTGAGGAAGGTGTAGAAGATCGGCTTCTCACTGCCCCAGATGACCGGCTGGGCGCCCTGAGCGCCGAAGACCGGCAGCGGCTGCATGTCGAAGGTGGGCAGTTCCTTGACCCGTTCGCTCTGCATGCCCTGCCAGGCACCGAGGCCGTCGCGGTACATGAGGATCTTGCCGGAGTTGAACAGCTGTTTCTCGTCGGCGCCCTTGCTGGCCACCGTGTCCGGGTGTACCAGGCCCTCGGCGAACAGCCGGGCGGTGAACGCCAGCGCCGCCTCGAACGCCGGGTCCTCGAACTTGTGCTGCAGACCGCCGTCGGGCTTCTTGCGCCAGGTCTGGTGACAGCCGAAGTACTGCTGGATCATCTCGAAGACGCTGCCGAAGGCCCACACGCCCTTGGCCGGTTCGGTGGCCTTCTTGCCGAACTCGTACAGCTCGTCGGGGCTGGTGGGGGTGGCCAACCCGGCGGCGCCGAGCAGATCCTTGCGGTAGAACATGGCCCACGCGAAGGGACCGTCGGTGGGAAACGGCACGGCGTAGAGCCGCCCGCCCCAGACCGAGTACTCCCAGGCGCCGCTGGGCAGCGCCGCCAGGTACGGGTACTTCGCCGCGTTGTCGCCCTGAAGGTGGTCGGTCAGATCGGTGAACAACGCCTTGACGGCGTCGGAGAACCGGGCGACCTTGTCCACCTCCCAGTTCGGCGCGGACAACAGCTCCGGCACGTCGCGGGCGCCGAGCATGGCGTTGAGTTTGTCGGCGTAGGTCAGGCCGTCCTGCAGGCTCGGGTCGACCTCCACGCCGAGCTTGCTGTTCACCGCGCTCAGGTAGGAATTGCGGCCCAGCGGCGGCGGGGTCGGACCCCACCAGGGGCTCATCGTCTGGATCGGCGGGCCACCCCGGCCGGGTAGCTCGGTGACCGCGTCGACGAGTTCGCGCGGGTAGCTGAGGTAGCCGTGCGGGATCGGCCCGTCGCCGGGGATGTCCGGCTTGAGCAGCTCCGCCGGCTTGTAGGTGGGCAGCACCGCCTTGATGGCGTCGGCGTTTGTGGCGCTGCCCTGGCTGCCGGCCTCCTTGCTGCAACCGGCCAGAGCACCGCCGCCCACGGTCGCGGCGGCGCCGAGGCCGATCAGCCGCAGCATGGTCCGGCGGTCGGTGGATGTGCGCGCAGAAGGCGTCACGGCGCACTCCCTTCGTCGTCGATAACGGTTGCGGAGCGGGGGACTCCGGCTAGGATTAGTTGGGGTTCTAGCCGAACAAACTAATCGACGGCAATCCGTCCCACAAGACAGCGCGGGCAGCCTGGTCGGCCCCGCCAGCGCGGTACGCGATGATGGAAGCGCGCCGCGACACCGGCGCAGGGAGCGGGCAGATAGTGATCAGCATCCACAACGAACCGCAGCCGACCGACCTCGGTGACGTGCGCGTCGCCAACCGGGCGGTGGTGCTGCGGCACGTACGCCTGCACGCCCCCTGCTCCCGCGCCGACATCGCCGCCCGCACCGGCCTGAACAAGGCCACCGTCTCCAGCCTGGTGACCGAGCTGATCGACCAGCGGCTGGTCCGCGAGACCGGGCTCACCGAGAACCGGGTCGGCCGACCCGCCACCATGCTGGTCCTCGACGGTGAGCCGTACGCCGCGCTGGGCCTGCAGATCGGCCCCGACGAACTGGTGGCCGTCGCCATCGACCTCGGCGGCAACCGGCTGCTGACCTGGCGGCGGGCCTTCGCCGCGACCGCCGTGCCCGCCACCGAGACGCTGCGCGCCCTGGCCGCGCTGGCCCGGCGCGCGGTCGGACGGGTCACCGCCCAGGGCCGCACCGTGCTGGGCCTCACCGTCGGCGTGCCCGGCCTGGTCGACCCGTCCGGCGCGGTGCCACTGGCCAGCGCCCTGGGCTGGCGGGACGTGCCGGTCGCGGCGCAACTGCGCACCATCCTGAGGGATCCGGAGTTCGCCGTCGCGGTCGACAGCGTCGCCAACCTCGCCGCTCTCGCCGAGCAGCGGCACGGCCCGTACGCGGGCACCACCGACCTGGTCCACCTGACCGGTGGGCTCACCGTCGACGCCGGCATCATCGCCGCCGGACGGCTACTACGGGGCGGGCGTGGCTTCGCCGGGGCTGTCGGGCACCTGTCGCTGGATCCGACCGGGCCATCGTGCGCCTGCGGCGCCCACGGCTGCCTGACCGCCCTGGTCGGCCTGCCCGCCGTGGTACGCCGGCTACTGCCCGACGCCGAGGCCGACGGTCCGGTGCTCGACTACCTGCCGGAGTTGACCCGGATCGTGGCGCTGGCCCGGCAGGACGACCCGGGGGTGTGCAGCGGCCTGGCCGAGATCGGCCGGCACCTGGGCCGCGGTGTCGCCATCCTGGCCGACCTGCTCAACCCGGAGACGGTCGTGCTCGGCGACCATCTCGCCACCCTGGCGCCCTGGCTGCTGCCGGCGGCCCGCTCGGAGCTGGAGGCCCGCGCACACACCCCGGGTGCCGGCGGCTGCCGGCTGGCAGCCTCCACCCTGGACACCGCCGCCGCGCTCGGCGGCGCCACCGCCGCCCTGGCCACCGTCGAGGCCGGACGGCTGCCCGCCCACTGACCCGGCGGGCAGCGTCTCCGATCGATGCCAGCTCGGCCGGTCGGGCCTTGACCCGAACCGCCCCAGGTGCCAACCTCGAAGCGAGCCGCTCCGCACGGGCACCCGGGGCGGCCTGCTTTCCACGGTTTGTCGAAGCGCTTCGCCAGCGTCCGGGCCGACGACCGCCACCCCACCATGACCTGCGAGGCCGCTCGGCCATCCGCCGTCGAAGCGCTTCGACCTCCGGCGCGCCGGGCACGGGAAGGCGACCCACCATGACCGACCGCACCACGCCCCCGATCCGGGACCGGATCGACGACCTGCTGACCCGGCTCACCCTGCCGGAGAAGATCGGGCTGCTGCACCAGTGGCAGGCCCCCGTCCCCCGGCTCGGCCTGCCCGGCTTCCGCACCGGCACCGAGGCGCTGCACGGCGTCGCCTGGCTCGGCCCGGCGACCGTCTTCCCCCAGGCCGTCGGCCTGGCCAGCAGCTGGAACCCCGACCTGGTACACGCCGTCGGCGACGCCGTCGGCGCCGAGGTACGCGCCAAGCATCACGCCGACCCGCAGCGCGTCGGCCTCAACGTGTGGGCGCCGGTGGTCAACCCGCTACGTGACCCGCGCTGGGGACGCAACGAGGAGGGCTGGTCGGAGGATCCGTGGCTGACCGGCCGACTCGCCACCGCCTACGCCGAAGGGCTCCGTGGCAGGCATCCGCAGCGGCTGCGTACCGCCCCGACGGTCAAGCACTTCCTCGGCTACAACAACGAGACCGACCGGGCCACCACCTCCAACGACCTGCCACCGAGGGTGCTGCACGAGTACGAGCTGCCAGCGTTCCGCGCCCCGCTCGCCGCCGACGCGGCGGTCGCCGCGATGGCCGCGTACAACCTGGTCGACGGGGTGCCGGCGCACCTGAGCCCGCTGATCGACGGTGAGCTGCGCCGGTGGGCGCCCGGCGAGGTCCTGGTCGTCGGCGACGCCGCAGCGGTGAGCAACATCGCCGGGGTGCAGGGCCACCTGCCCGACCACGTCGAGGGGTTCGCCGCGGCGCTGTGCGCCGGGATCGACAGCTTCACCGAGGACGACGCCGACAGCGCACCCACCCGCCGGTACCTCACCGAAGCCCTGGACCGTGGACTGATCAGCGAATCCGACGTGGACCGGGCGGTCCGTCGGGTGCTGACCGTCCGGCTGCGCCTGGGCGACCTCGATCCACCGCACACCGACCCGTACGCCACGACCGGGCCGGAGGTGATCGACTGCCCGGCGCACCGCGACCTGGCCCGGGAGTCCGCCCGGCAGTCCGTCGTGCTGCTGCGCAACCGTGGGCTGCTGCCGCTCACGCCCGGCCTGCGGATCGCGGTGCTCGGTCCGCAGGCCGACACCGTGCACACCGACTGGTACAGCGGCACCCTGCCGTACGCGATCAGCACCGTCCAGGGGTTGGCGCAGCGGCTGCCGAGGGTAACCACCCATGCCGGCGCCGACCGGATCACGTTGCGGACGGGTGACCGTTACGTGGAGTGCAGCGACCGGGCCGGGGGCGGTCAGCTCAGCGTCGGCGTCGACCCGGCCTCTTTCGACGTGTTCGACTGGGGTCGGGACACGATCGCGTTGCGGGCCGTCGGCAACGGCCGCCACGTCGGCGTCGACGACGACGGCGCACTGGTCAACGACCGTCCCGGCCCCGGCGGCTGGGTGGTCCGGGAAACCTTCCAGTTCGATCCGCTGCCCGACGGCACCGTGCTGCTGCGCCACCTGGCCACCGACCGGTACGTCACCGTGGACCGGGACGGCCGGCTGCGGGTCGACGGAGACGACCGGCGGGCCGCCACCGGATTCGGCATCGACGTGATCTGCGACGGTGCGGCGCAGGCCGCCGAGCTGGCCGCCGCCGCCGACGTGGCGGTGGTGACGTTGGGCAACCACCCGATGGTCAACGGACGCGAGACCGAGGACCGCCTCGACCTGGCCCTGCCGGCCCGGCAGGAGGCGATGCTACGCGCCGTGCACGCCGCCAACCCGCGCACCGTGCTGGTGGTCACCAGCAGCTACCCGTACGCGCTGGGCTGGGCGCAGCAGCTGCCGGCGGTGCTCTGGTCGGCCCACGGCGGGCAGGAACACGGTCGTGCCCTGGCCGACGTGCTGCTCGGCGACGCCGACCCCGGTGGCCGGCTCACCCAGACCTGGTACGCCGACACCGCCGAGCTACCCGACCTGCTCGACTACGACGTGATCGGCGCGGACTCCACCTACCTGTACTACCGGGGCGAACCGCTGTATCCGTTCGGGCACGGACTGTCCTACGCCGAGTTCGACTACCGTGATCTGCGGCTGAGCGCCACCTCCGTCACCGTCGGCGAGGATGTCGAGGTGAACGTGGACGTCACCAACACCAGTGACCGCCCCGGCGTGGAGGTGGTGCAGCTCTACACCCGGCAACGGCGCTCCCGGGTGAAGCAGCCCCTGCGGCAACTGCGCGACTTCGCCCGGATCGTCCTCGCTCCCGGCGAACGGCGCACCGTCACGCTGCGGCTGCGCAGCGCCGAGCTGAGCTGGTGGGACGCCGACGCGGGCACTTTCGTGGTGGAGGATGCCACCCACACCGTGCTGGTCGGGCGTTCCGCGACCGACGTGCGGCAGGTCGGCGCCGTGGCCGTACGCGGTGAGCCGCCGGCACGTCCGACGCGACCGCACGCCACGAGCGGGGTCCGGTGAGCGGGCGGGGCCGGGTGCCGTCCGGCCAACCCACCATCGCCGACGTGGCCCGGCACGCCGGCGTCGCGGTGAGCACCGTGTCGTACGTGCTCAGCGGTAAACGGGCCATCTCGGAGCTGACCCGCAACCGGGTGCTGGCCAGCGTCCGGCTGCTCGGCTACCACCCGAACGCGGGCGCGCGGGCCCTGGCCAGCCGACGCGCCAATGTCATCGCGTTGGTGCTGCCGCTGCGCTCGGGCATCCAGGTGCCGGTGGTGATGCAGTTCGCCACGGCGGTGGTGACCTCCGCCCGCGGTCACGACCACGACGTGCTGCTGCTGACCTCCGACGAGGGCCCGCAGGGGTTGCAGCGCATCGCCGCCGGCGCCCTGGTCGACGGGGTGCTGGTGATGGACGTGGAGCTGCACGACGTGCGGGTGCCGCTGCTGCGCGAGCTGGGTCGGCCCAGCGTGCTGATCGGGCTGCCCGCCGACACCGACGGGCTGACCTGTGTGGACCTGGACTTCCACCGGGCCGGGCAGGTCTGCGTGGAACATCTGGCGGGGCTGGGACACCGCCGCGTCGCGCTGCTCGGCGCCCCGGCCGCCGTCTACGACCGGGGCACCGGGTTCGCCCACCGCACGCGGGCGGGCGTGGTCGAGGCGGCTACCCGGCACGGCGTCGAGGCGGTCACGCTGCCCTGCGAGGAGAACGCCGCCGAGGTGCACGCCCAGGTCGTCGAGCTGTTCGACCGGCAACCTGAGCTGTCCGGCCTGGTGGTGCAGAACGAGGCGGCGGTCGGCCCGGTGCAGGCGGCGCTGGCCGCGTTGGGCCGACGGGTGCCCGACGACGTGTCGGTGGTGGCTGTCTGCCCGGACCAGTTCGCCGAGCACGCCAGCCCGCGCCTGACCTCGGTGCCGGTGCCGGCCGAGGAGATCGGCAGGCAGGCCGTGTCGCTGCTGATGCGGAAGCTGCGCGACGAGCCGACCCCGCAGGTGACGCTGCTGGAACCCCGGCTGACCGTCCGGGACAGCACGGCCACGGCGTTCGGCGCCCCGGCGGCGTACGACGGTCGGGCGGCCGCCCGATGACCGGTCCGGTTCAGCCGATCGTGTCGTTCACCTGGTGGCCGGCGGTGCCGCGACCCGGTTGGCGGTGCTGGGCGGGGCACTAGACTGCCCGCTCGATGGACGTTGAGTCGACTTTCGCCGCCGACACCCGCCCCTGCGCCCACTGTGGCCGCGACGTGCCGCAGCGGGCCGGTGCGGGCCGCCCGTTCCGGTACTGCCGGGACAACGACGGCGCCTGCCAGCGGGCCTCCCGCAACAGCCGGATGCGGCACCGCAACGCCCCGGGCCTGCCCGGGCAGGTGGCCCGCACCTGGGAGGCGGTGGACCGGCTCGACCAGATCGTGGCCACCCTGACCGAGGCGCTGCACGCCGAGTTGTCCCCGGCCGGGGTGCAGCGGCAGCTGTCGCAGCTGCGTGCGGACACCGCCGGGGAGATCGCGGCGGCGCAGACCGAACGCGACGAGGCGCTGCGGGTCGCCGAGGACGCCGCGGCCCAGGCCGAGCGGCAGCGTCGGCAGGCTCAGGCGGCGATCGTCGAGCGCGACACCGCCCGCGACGAGGCCGCCCACGCGACCGAACAGGCCACCTCGGCGACCCAGCGGGCGCAGGATGCGCAGACCGCCCGGGACGAGGCGCGGCGGGAGGCCGCCGCCGCGCAGGCGTTGCGGGCGCAGGCCGAGGCGGACCGCGACGCCGCTCGCGCCCAGGTGACCTCGGTACGCGCCGACCTGACCGCCGAGCGTCGTCGCAACGGTGACCTGGTCGCCGAACGCGACGCTGCCCGTACCGAGGCGGAACGGGCCGCCACCGCCACCGCCGCGGCACTCGCCGAGGCCGACCGGCTCCGCGCCGAGGTGGACCAGACGCGGGCCGCGGCCGAGCAGGCCCGGACGGAGGCCGCGCGGACCCGGGCCGAAGCTGAGCAGGCCCGGACGGAGACGGCCTCGGCTCGGGCCGAGGCCGAACGGGCGGTGCAGGCCCGGGCACAGGCCGACGCCGACCGCGAGCAGGCCCGGAC
>NZ_JBXUOW010000090.1:0-17375 GCF_057196645.1 Micromonospora sp. ATLC16 | reverse complement strand
GCCCGTCCCGGGCGGCGGTAACGGCCCCGGGCCGCGGTCGGGCGGGCGCGGTGCGCGCCACCCGCGCCCAGGACCGCCCGCAACGGTGCCAGGGTGTCGTTCGTGAGGTGACCGGCCCAGACCAGGTCCCAGATGACCGCGGTCAGCTCGACGTCGTCGGTGGCACCGACCCGGTCGGCCAGGGGCCGGAAGAACAGCGCCTGCCCGTCGTCGAGGGCGGTCAGCACCGCATCGTGCAGGGCCGTACGCGTGACTGCGTCATCCGGCGGCGGGAGCAGCAGCGGAGCCGAGTCGGCGTACGCCAGGCTGACCCAGCCGTCCCCACCGGAGATCGCGCCCGCGCCGGCCCACAGCACCTCGCCGCTGGCGCACAGCTCGTCGAGCTGGGCGGGGGAGTAGTCGGCGACCCGGGCGGGGAGTACCAGCCGTTCCAGCGCCGACGCGGGCACCGAGGCGCCCTGCAACTGCTCGACCGTCGCGGCCACCGCCTCGACCCCGCGAGCCGAGGAGCCCACCTGCTGCCAGCGGGGCAGGAAGGTGGCCAGGGCCTGCGGCGGTACCGGCTCGATCTCGCGGCGCAGCGCGGCGAGGGAACGGCGGCGCAGCAGGCGCAGCACCTCGGCGTCGCACCACTGGGTGCCGGCCGTGTCCGGGGTGAACTCGCCGGAGACCACCCGGCCGGTGGCGGCCAGCCGGCGCAGGGTCTGCTCGACCACGAAGACCCCGAGCCCGAACCGGGCCGCGCAGCCGGCGGCGGCGAACGGGGTGTGGCTGCGGGCGTACCGGGCCACCAGGTCGCCGAGCGGGTCGGCGACCGGCTCGAGGTACGCCTCGGCGACACCGACCGGTAGGGCGACGCCGAGGGCGTCCCGCAACCGGCCGGCATCCTCGACGCCGACCCAGCGTTCCTGACCGGCGATGCGGACCCGCAGCACCCGCCGGGCGGCGGCCAGGTCGGTCAGCCACCCCTCGGGCACCCCGCGCTCGGCCAGCTCAGCTGTGCTCAGGTCGCCGAGCTGCCGCAACAGCTCGACCACGTCCTCGGCGTCGCGGGCGCGGCGCTGCGCGGTGAGCCACCGCAACTGCTGCTCGGTCTCGGAGAGCACCGCCGGGTCGAGCAGCTCGCGCAGGTCGACCCGGCCGAGCAGCTCACCCAGCAGGGCCGAATCCAGCGTGAGAGCGGCGGCCCGGCGTTCCGCCAGCGGGGCGTCGCCCTCGTAGAGGAAGGCGCCGACGTAGCCGAAGAGCAGCGAACGGGCGAACGGGGACGGCCGGGCGCTCTCCACCTCGACCAGGCGGACCCGGCGGCCGGCCAGGTCGCGCATGACCTCGGTCAGGGCGGGCAGATCGAAGACGTCCTGGAGGCACTCCCGCGCCGCCTCCAGTGTGACCGGAAAGTCGGCGTACTCCCGGGCCACGTCGAGCAGTTGGGCAGCGCGCTGTCGTTGCTGCCAGAGCGGTTGGCGGCGGCGTGGATCCCGGCGGGGCAGCAGCAGCGACCGGGCGGCGCACTCCCGGAACCGGGCGGCGAACAGCGTCGAGGTGCCGACCGACTCCTCCACCAGCTGGGCGATCTCATCCGGATCGAAGGCCACCACGTCGGCGCCGGGCGGGGCGTCGGCGGTGTCCGGCAACCGGACCACGATCCCGTCGTCGGCGGGCATCACCTGCGCGTCGACCCCGTAGCGCTCGGCGAGCCGGCGGCCGATCGCCAACGCCCAGGGTGCGTTGACCCGGGCGCCCAGGATGCTGTGCACGGCCAGCCGCCAGTCACCCAGCTCGTCGCGGAAGCGTTCGACGACGATCGTCCGGTCGTCCGGCAGTGCCCGGGTCGCCGCCCGCTGCTCGTGCAGGTAGGTGACCAGGTTTCCGGCGGCCCAGTCGTCCAACCCGGTGTCCCGCAGCGCGGCCATGGCCTGCTCGGTGTCCTGCCGGAGCAGGGCCCGCACCCGGGCGCCGATCGCCCGGCCCAGTTCCACCGGCCGGCCGGGCTGGTCGCCCTTCCAGAACGGCATCTTCGCCGCCTGCCCGGGGGCGGGGGAGACCAGCACCCGGTCCGGCGTGATCTCCTCGATCCGCCAGGACGAGGAACCGAGCAGGAAGACGTCACCGACGCGGGACTCGTAGACCATCTCCTCGTCCAGCTCGCCGACCCGGGCGGCCCGTTCCGCCCCGGCCAGGAAGACGCCGAACAGTCCCCGGTCGGGGATGGTGCCGCCGCTGGTCACCGCGAGCCGTTGCGCGCCGGGACGCCCGGTCAGCACGTCGGTGGCGCGATCCCACACCAGTCGGGGGCGAAGCTCGGCGAAGGCGGTCGACGGGTAGCGGCCGGAGAGCATGTCCAGTACGGCGTGCAGCGCGGAGTCGGGCAGGTCGGCGAAGGACGCGGCCCGACGGACGACGGTCGCCAGGTCGCCGACCCGCCACTCGTCCAGTGCGACCATCGCGACGACCTGCTGGGCCAGCACGTCCAGCGGATTGCGGGGATGGTGCAGCTCCTCGATGGCGGCCTCGCCCATCCGCTCGGCGACCACGGCGCAGGAGAGCAGGTCGCCCCGGTGCTTGGGCAGGACCACCCCCCGCGACACCGCGCCGACCTGGTGTCCGGCCCGGCCGACCCTCTGCAGGCCGGCGGCCACGCTCGGCGGTGCCTCGATCTGCACGACCAGGTCGACCGCGCCCATGTCGATGCCGAGTTCGAGGCTGGAGGTGGCCACCACGGCCGGCAGCCGGCCCGCCTTGAGCGCCTCCTCGATCTGCCGGCGTTCCTCCCGGGAGACGCTGCCGTGGTGCGCCCGGGCGATCACCGGCGGGGCACCGGACACCGCGCCGGCCTGAGCCATCATCTCGGCCGGCGTCCGGGCGGCCGGGCCGGTGACGGGTGACGTCGCCGTCTCGTCGGCGGCCAGCTCGTTGAGCCGGGCGCAGAGGCGTTCGGCGCCACGTCGGGAGTTGGTGAAGACGATCGTCGATCGGTGTGCCCTGATCAGGGCGAAGACCCGTTCCTCGACGGCTGGCCAGATGGACGCCGTGCGGGGGCCGGCGAGGTCGTCCTCCGGCGTCGGCTGCTCGTCGAGGCGGGTCATGTCCTCCACCGGCACCTGGACACTGACCTCGATCGTCTTGGCGGTCGCCGGGGCCACCACCTCGACCGGGCGGGCGCCGCCGAGGAAGCGGGCACACTCGTCCAGCGGCCGGACGGTGGCGGAGAGCCCGATGCGCTGTGCCGGGGCGGGCAGCAACTCGTCGAGCCGCTCCAGGGAGAGCGCCAGGTGGGCCCCGCGTTTGGTGCCGGCGACCGCGTGCACCTCGTCGACGATCACGGTCTCCACACCCCGCAGCGAGTCCCGCGCGGCCGAGGTGAGCAGCAGGAACAGCGACTCCGGTGTGGTGATCAGAATGTCCGGCGGGGTGCGGGCGAAGGCCCTCCGCTCGTCGGCGGGGGTGTCGCCGGTGCGCATCCCGACGGTGATCTCCGGCGGGGGCAGGGTGAGCCGGGTGGCGGCCTGCCGGATGCCGGTGAGCGGGGCGCGGAGGTTGCGTTCGACGTCGACCGCGAGCGCCTTGAGCGGGCTGACGTAGAGCACCCGGCAGCGCCGCCGAGGATCGGCCGGGGTGGTCTCGCGGGACAGCCGGTCGAGTGACCACAGGAACGCCGCGAGGGTTTTGCCGGAGCCGGTGGGCTCCACGACCAGGGCGTGCCGGCCGGCGGCGACCGCGTTCCAGGCACCGGCCTGCGCCGCCGTCGGTGCGGCGAACGCCGCACCGAACCACTCCCGGGTCGCCGGGCCGAACCGGGAGAGCACCCCCTGGCCGGAGGCCGTGCTGGAATCCGCCACGAACCCATCCTGCCCCCGGCTACCGACATTCGTCCGTGGCGGCCCGGGCGTCGGATGCCCTGTTAAGGCGTTAAGGGTGACTCGCACCTAGAATCCGTTAAGTCTTACTTAACCGCTTGCTCTTGCCAGGCAACATAAAGTAACTTCACCCGCGGCGTGGCGAGCGGTGGAGGGGGTCGCATGGCCGTCGAGGAGCGGAGCACGAGGCCCGGCACCGACATCCTGATCCGCAAGGTCGACAGCCATGTCACCGCCCTGCGCGCCGGGCTGCACGGTCCGGAGCTCGAACTGGCCGAGCGGCTCGCCAGCTGCCTGCGCGAACTGGTCGTCTCCACCGCGCAGGCCAGCGCGGCCGACCGTGCCCAGGTGCGGGCCGCCGTGCACTACTTCGTCCTGCGTCGCGAGAGCCGGGGCCGGTTGCTGTCCGTGCGATCCCTGGCCGCCGCGCAGCGACTGGTCAACAAGGCCGCGTCCCAACTCGGCCGGCCCGATCTGGTCGTCGAGGGGCGACCCGGCCGCGGCGGCAGCGCCACGACGGACGTTGCTGCGCACAGTTGATCCGGTCGTCCACCGCTTTTCGCCGCATTGACGGCAAAAGTGTCATTCTTTCGGAAAAACCATCCAGAGCGCGCTGAATTGTCGTCTGATCGCTGCTAGGCCCCCAACCCCCGTGGGGCGTCGCGGCCACCTCGACCGGGAGCGCGCGTGCTCGTACTGCTGATCCTGCACCTCGTGGCGGCCGTCGTGGCGCCGCTGCTGGTCCGCCGGTGGGGTCCGCGCGCCTGTTACCTGCTGGCGTTGGTGCCGGCCGCCGCCTTCGGCTGGGCGGTGGTACGCACGCCCGACGTGGCACGCGGCGGCGCGGTGGTCGAGACCTACCCCTGGATCTCCGAACTGGGGTTGGACCTGGCGCTGCGGATGACCACCCTGTCCTGGCTGATGACCCTGCTGGTCGGCGGGGTCGGCGCGTTGGTGCTCGCCTACTGCGCCTGCTACTTCCCGCCCGACGCGCTCGGCAACTCGCGGTTCGCCGGGGTGATGGTCGCCTTCGCCGGGGCGATGCTCGGGCTGGTCCTCGCCGACGATCTGCTGCTGCTCTACGTCTGCTGGGAACTCACCACCGTCTTCTCGTACCTGCTGATCGGCCACAGCACGGAGCGGAGGTCGAGCCGCTGGGCCGCCGCCCAGGCGCTGATCGTGACCACCCTCGGCGGGCTCGCCATGCTTGTCGGGTTCCTCATGCTCGGTCACCACGCCGGCACCTACCGCTGGTCGGAGTTGACCCAGCAACCGCTGCCCGGCGGGGCGTACCTGGTCGTCGCGGTACTGCTGATCCTGGCCGGTGCGCTGTCGAAGTCGGCGGTGCTGCCGTTCACCTCGTGGCTGCCCGTGGCGATGGCCGCACCGACGCCGGCCAGCGCGTACCTGCACGCGGCGGCGATGGTGAAGGCCGGCGTCTACCTGCTCGGCCTGCTCACCCCGGTGCTGGCCGTGGTCGGCCCGTGGCGCCCGGTGGTGCTGCTCGCCGGCCTGGCCACCATGCTGGTGGGCGGTTGGGCGGCGCTGCGGCAGACCGACCTCAAGCTGCTGCTGGCACACGGCACGGTGAGCCAGCTCGGGTTGTTGACGGTGGCCGTCGGGGTGGGCACCGCGGACGCCGCCCTCGCCGGAGTCGCCATGCTGCTCGCCCACGCGCTGTTCAAGGCGGCGCTGTTCCTCGTGGTCGGCGTCATCGACCACGGCGCCGGCACCCGGGACCTCCGCGAGTTGTCGGGACTGTGGCACACCGCGCCGGTACTGACCGGGGTGGCCGTGCTCGCCGCCGCGTCGATGGCCGGACTGCCGCCGCTGCTCGGCTTCGTCGCCAAGGAGGCCGTGTTCTCCGCCTTCGCCGAGCAGCCGCTGGTCCTGGCGGTGCTCGTGGTCGGCACCGTGCTCACCGTCGCGTACAGCATCAGGTTCATCTGGGGCGCGTTCGCCGACCGTCCCGGCGTCGCCGCCACCGACCTGGGTCGGATCGAGCCGTCGCTGCTGACCCCACCGGCCCTGCTGGCCGTCGTGGGACTTGTCACCGGCCCGGCCGCGGGAGCATTGGATCACCTGCTCCGCCCGTACCCGGAACTCTTCGGCACCGTCGGGAAACACCTGGCCCTGTGGCACGGGTTCACCCCGGCGCTCGGTCTGTCCGCGCTGGCCCTGGCGGGTGGTACGGCACTGTTCGCACTGCGCGGTCCGCTGGTGCTGGCGCTGGCCCGGCTGCGGTGGCCGGTCGCCGGTCAACGGGGATACGAGTTGATCACGCATCGCTTCGACCAGGCTGCGGTGGGTGTCACCAGCATCACTCAGCGGGGGTCGCTGCCGCAGTACCTCGGTCTGATCCTGATCGTCCTGGCCGCGGTGCCGGGCGGGTCGGTGATCCTCATCCGACCCTGGGAGCAGCCGCTGGACCTGTGGGCGACCCCGGCGCAGCCGGTGGTGTTGCTGGTGGTCTGCGTCGCCGCCCTGCTCGCCGTGGGCGCCACCCGGCGGCTGACCGCGATGCTGCTGGTCGGCATGACCGGTTACGGCACCGCCATGCTGTTCGTGCTCTACGGCGCGCCCGACCTGGCGCTCACCCAGTTCCTCGTGGAGACCATGACCATCGCGATCTTCGTGCTGGTGTTGCGCCGACTCCCCGAGCGGTTCTCGATGCGGCCGCTGCGGCGCAGTCGCTTGATTAGGCGGACGATCGGGGCGATGGTCGGTGCGACCGTGGCCGCGCTCGCCGTCGGAGCCGCGGCGGCCCGGCAGGCCCGTTCCATCTCGGAGGACTTTCCGCAGCTGGCGGTGGAGGAGGGGAACGGCCGCAACGTGGTCAACGTGACCCTGGTGGACATCCGCGCCTGGGACACGCTGGGGGAGTCGGCGGTGCTGGTGGCCGCGGCGACCGGAGTGGCAAGCCTGATCTTCCATCAGTCGCGCACCGGGCCGCGTCCCCGGCGGCGGGAGGTCGCCGAGGACGAGGCACCCGCCGGACGGGCGGTCTGGCTGCGCGGCGGGGCCACGCTGCACGAGCGGCAACGCTCGATCGTGCTGGAGGTGGTCACCCGACTGATCTCGCACACCGCGGTGCTCTTCTCGCTCTACCTGCTCTTCTCCGGGCACAACGCACCCGGGGGTGGCTTCGCCGGAGGACTGGTGGCCAGCCTCGCACTGACCATGCGCTACCTCGCCGGTGGAAGGTACGAGTTGGTCGAGGCCGCGCCGATCGGCGCCGGCACGGTGCTCGGTGCCGGCCTGCTGCTCTCGGTCGGCAGCGGGGTGGTCTCCCTGATCGTCGGCGGCACCGTGCTGGGGAGCACCACCGTCGACCTCTGGCTGCCGTTGATCGGCCACTTCTACCTGGTCACCTCCCTCTTCTTCGACGTCGGTGTGTACCTGGTGGTGATCGGTCTGGCGCTGGACGTGCTGCGCAGCCTCGGCGCGGAGGTGGACCGGCACATCGAGGCGGCCGATGGCGGGCTGGCCGGCCGGAGAGGGGAGGCCCGGTGAGGGCCGCCGGAGCGAACCTGGTCTCCTTCGTCACGATCGGGATACTCGTCGGCTGCGGGGTGACCCTGCTGCTGGAACGCAGCCTGAGCCGAGTCCTGCTCGGCGTCATCCTGATCGGCAACGGCGTGAACCTGCTGATCGTCTTCGGCGGCCAGTCCGGGGAGGCGCCGGTGGTCGGGGTCGCCGACGAGGCGTCGATGAGCGACGCCCTGCCCCAGGCCATGGTGCTCACCGCCATCGTGATCACCTTCGGTTTCACCGCGTTCCTGTTGGCGATCAGCTACCGCAGCTGGTATCTGAGCGGCGACGACGAGGTGCCCGACGACATTGAGGACCGGGAGATCGTCCGCCGGATCGCCCAGCGGGAGATGTCCGCCGCCGACCTCACCGGCGAGCCGCCGACGGCCGACCCCCAGCAGGTCGACGCGCCGGCCCCACCCCGCGGGGAGGGCCCGGGATGAGCCGGTCGGGCCGGTGGTGGCGATGAGCACGCTCGTGCCGCTGCCGGTGGTGCTACCGCTGCTGGGCGCCGCGCTGACCCTGCTGCTGGCGGGCCGGCCGTGGACCCAGCGGACGGTGAGCGTGGGTTGCCTGAGCACCAGCCTGGCGGTGGCGGTGGTACTGCTGGTCCAGGCGTACCGGCAGGGACCGCTTGTGGTGCAGATCGGCGGCTGGCCGGCACCCGTGGGCATCGTGCTGGTCGCCGACCATCTGGCGGCGCTGATGCTGGTGGTCTCCTCGGCGGTGACTCTCTGCGTGCTGCTGTACTCGATCGGGCAGGGCCAGGCGGAGATCGGGGAACGCGCCCCGGTGGCGATCTTCCACCCCACCTATCTGGTGCTGACCGCCGGTGTGTGCAACGCGTTCCTCGCCGGTGACCTGTTCAACCTGTTCGTCGGCTTCGAGATGCTGCTCGCCGCGAGCTTCGTGCTGATCACCCTCAACGGCACCCGGTTGCGCATCCGCACCGGCTCCACCTACGTCGTCGTCAACATCCTGGCGTCGATGATCTTCCTGATCTCGGTGGGCCTGGTCTACGCGGCGACCGGCACCCTCAACCTGGCCCAGCTCGCCGCGCGGCTGGACGCGCTACCGGACGGCGTACGCCTGAGCCTGCAACTGATGCTCCTCGTGGCCTTCGGCATCAAGGCGGCGGTCTTCCCGCTGTCGGCCTGGCTGCCGGACAGCTACCCGACGGCACCGGCCCCGGTCACGGCGGTCTTCGCCGGGCTGCTCACCAAGGTCGGCGTCTACGCGATCATCCGCACCCAGACCCTGCTCTTCCCGGGGCAGCAGGCCGGGGAGCTGCTGATGGTGGCGGCCGGGCTGACCATGCTGGTCGGCATCCTCGGCGCGGTGGCCCAGTCGGACATCAAGCGGCTGCTGTCGTTCACGCTGGTCAGCCACATCGGCTACATGATTTTCGGGGTTGGGCTGAGCACGGTCGCCGGGCTGGTCGGTGCCATCTTCTACGTGGTCCACCACATCACCATCCAGACCACCCTGTTCCTGATCTCGGGACTGGTCGAGCAACGGGCCGGCAGCACCGATCTGCGCCGTCTCGGCGGGCTGGCCCGGCTGGCACCCATGGTCGGCGTGCTCTTCTTCGTCTCTGCGATGAATCTGGCCGGCATTCCACCGTTCTCCGGTTTCCTGGGCAAACTCGGCCTGCTCCAGGCCGGTGTCGCCGCGGGCGGGCCGCTGCCCTGGACGCTGGTGGCCGTGGGCACCGTGACCAGCCTGCTCACCCTCTACGTGGCCAGCCGGATATGGAACATCGCCTTCTGGCGATCACCCTGCGAGACGGTGGCACCGGCCGCACCGCTGCCCACGCTGATGGTCGGTGCCACGGTCGCACTGGTGGCGCTCGGAGTGTCGTTGACCCTCGTGGCGGGACCGCTGTTCGAGTTCACCGGGCGGGCCGCGGCGGACCTGATCGAGCGCACCCCGTACGTACACGCGGTCCTGCCCGGCGGGACGTCATGACCGCGCCGGAGCCCACCTCGTCCCCGACGCCGGAGCGGCGGACCCGGGGCGGTCGGTGGCGGGACCAGCTCATCGCCTGCGGCTGGCTGGTGCTGGCCTGGAATCTGTTCTGGGGGGAGTTCACCTGGGGCAACCTGATGGGCGGGCTGCTGGCCGCCGTCGTGGTGGTGCTGTTCTTCCCGCTACCGCCGGTGGCGTTCTACGGCCGGCTCCGGCCGTGGGGTCTGCTGGCGTTCGGTTACCGGTTCGTCGTCGAGCTGGTCCGGGCCAGCGTGCACGTCGCGCGGATCGCGGTGCAGCCCGGCTACACACCCCGCTCGGCCATCATCGGCGTGCGGCTGCGAGTGCCGACCGACCTCAACATGGCTCTCACCGCCGAGGTGCTCTCCCTGGTGCCCGGCACCTTGATCATCGAGGTGGATCGGGACGCCGGGATCCTCTTCGTGCACGTGCTCGACGTACGCGGTGCCGGCGCCCTCGCCGCCAGCCGTGATCAGGTTCGCGCCGTGGAACGGCGGATCGTCGCGGCGATCGGCACGAACGCCGAACTGCGCCGGACCCGTACCGGACCCGCTGACAAGGAGTTCCCGTGACCGTCTTCCTCGCCGCCGTCCTCACCAGCCTGCTGTCGGTGGTCGCCCTGCTCGCCCTCGTTCGTCTCTACCGGGGCCCGTCGCTGCTGGACCGGGTGGTCGCCGCCGACATGCTGCTCGCCACCATGGTCGGTGCCGTCGGCGCGGAGGCGGCGGTGAACCGACACGCCACCACCCTGCCGGTACTGGTGGTGCTCGCCCTGCTCGGCTTCGTCGGATCCGTGTCGTTGGTCCGTTTCGCCGTCCGGGACCGGCCGTGACACCCGGTGCCGTCGCCGACGGGCTGGGCGCGGTCAGCCTGGTCGCCGGTGCGCTGCTGAGCCTGGCCGCCGCCATCGGGGTGCTGCGCTTCCCGGACACGCTGAGTCGGATGCACGCGGCCACCAAGCCGCAGGTGCTCGGTGTGCTGCTCCTGCTGCTGGGAGTGGGTCTGCGGCTGCGCAGCCCGGCGGACCTCGGCATGATCGTCCTCGTCGGGGTCTTTCAGTTGGCCACCGCCCCGGTCGCCGCCCAGATGATCGGTCGGGCGGCGTACCGCGCCGGGCGGGTGGACCGAAGCCTGCTCGACGTCGACGAACTCGCCGACCGCTGAACCACTCCGCGCGGCCGACCCGATGTGTAGGCACGCCCGCCGGGTCGGGCCAGGACGCCGGTAGAATGACGACATGATCGACTCCTCTGCCCAGGAGGGCAGCAGTAGCCAGCCGGGTAGGCCCCGGCATCCCCACGCACCGACGACCCCGGGAGCCCTGAAACTCCCGTGTTGATCTTCGTCGGTCTTTTTCTGATCGTTGTCTTGACCGTCGCGACGGGGTACTTCGTCGCGCAGGAGTTCGGCTACGTCGCGGTCGACCGCGGCAAGCTGAAGCAAGCCGCCGTCGAGGGTGACCAGGCGTCCGCCCGGGCCCTTGAGGTCGCCGGGCGGCTGTCGTTCATGCTCTCCGGCGCGCAGCTCGGCATCACCGTGACCGCCCTGCTGGTCGGTTACGTCGCCGAGCCCTACCTCGGTGCCGGCCTGGCCGAGCTGCTCGACGTGGCGGGCGTCTCCACCGGCGTGAGCCTGCCGTTGTCGGTCGTGCTGGCCCTGGTCATCGCCACCGTGGTGCAGATGGTCGTGGGTGAGCTGGCCCCGAAGAACCTGGCCATCGCCCGGCCCGAGCCGGTCGCCCGGGCGCTGGCCCGCTCCACCCTGGTCTACCTGGCCGTCGCCGGCCCGCTGATCAAGCTTTTCGACAAGTCCGCGGTGCGGCTGCTGCGCCGGGTGGGCATCGAGCCGATCGAGGAGCTGCCCAGCGGCGCCACCCCGGAGGACCTGGAACAGATCATCGCCGAGTCCCGGCTGGAGGGGCACCTTGACGCCGACATGTCGGAGCTGCTGGACCGGGGGCTCGACTTCCGGCAGTTGACCGCCGGTGAGGCGATGGTGCCCCGGGTCGACGTGCACACCGTGCGCGCGCACGAGCCGGTCAGCCGGGTGGTCGAGCTGCTCGACACCGGCCGCTCCCGCTTCCCGGTACGCGGCGCGGAAGGGGTCGACGACCTGGTCGGCGTGATCGGCATCGCCGACGTGCTCCAGGTGCCGCCGGCGGCGCGCGCCACCACCCCGGTCAGCGCGGTGGCCGTACCGCCGCTGCTGGTGCCCGAGACGCTGCCGCTGCCCACCGTGCTGGACCGGCTCCGGTCCGGGCACCGCCAGCTCGCCTGCGTGGTCGACGAGTACGGCGGCTTCGCGGGCGTCATCACGCTGGAGGACATCGCCGAGGAACTGGTCGGCCCGATCCGCGACGAGGACGACCCGCCGGAGCGGGCCCCGGCGCGGCAGGAGGACGGCTCGTGGGTGGTGCCCGCCCGCTGGCGTATCGACGAGGTCGCCGACAGCACCGGCATCGCCCTGCCCGAGGGGCCCGAGTACGACACCATCTCCGGGTTGGTCATGCGGGAGCTGGGCCGGGTGCCCGAGGTCGGTGACCGACTGGAGATCAGCCTGCCGGCCGACGGCGACAACGGGCAGCTGCCGCCGCGGGCCCTGGTCGAGGTGCTCGCGGTGGACCGGCACGTGGCCGACTCGGTCCGCCTCCAGGTCAGCGACGGGCCTGCGGAGGTGACGGCATGAGCACCGGTTTCGCGCTGATCACCTCGGTGGTCCTGCTGGCGCTCAACGGCTTCTTCGTCGCCGCCGAGTTCGCCCTGGTGGCGAGCAAGCGGTACCGCCTGGAACAGGCGGCCGCCAGCGGCACCCGGGCCGCCCGGGCCGCCCTCGACGGCGTACGGGAGCTGTCCCTGATGCTGGCCGGTGCGCAGCTCGGCATCACCCTGTGCACGCTGGGCCTCGGCGCGCTGGCCGAGCCGGCGATCGAGCGGCTGCTCAGTCCGCTGCTGCACGCCGTCGGTCTGCCCTACGGCGCCAGCCACGTGATCGCGCTGATCTTCGCACTGAGCCTGGTCACCTTCCTGCACCTGGTGGTCGGCGAGATGGCCCCGAAGTCCTGGGCGATCACCCACCCGGAACGCTCCGCGTTGCTGCTGGCCCTGCCGTTCCGGGCCTTCGCCCGGGTGGCCCGCCCGGTGCTGTCGCTGCTCAACGCGGTGGCCAACGCCACGCTTCGGCTGGTGAAGGTCAACCCGCAGGACCAGTTGGCCCAGGTGCACGGCCCCGACGAGCTGCGGATGCTGCTGGAACAGTCCCGGGAACACGGGCTGCTCGGCGCCGCCCAGCACGAACTGCTCACCAGCATGCTGGAGTTGCAGGGCACGACGGTCGCCCAGGTGATGGAGCCGTTCGACCGGATGGTGACCGTGCGCCGGGACGATTCGGCGGGCCACATCGAGCAGGTCAGCCGGGACAGCGGCCGGTCACGGCTGGCGGTGCTGGACGCCGCCGGTGACGTCTGCGGTCTGGTGCACGTACGGGAGGCGGTGCGGGCCACCGCCGGCCGACCCGACGCCACCGCCGCCGACCTGATGAACGACGCCATCACGCTGCCCGACAACGCCACAGTCACCGAGGCGGTGGCCGTGATGCGGGCCCGCCAGTCGCAGCTCGCCCTGGTCCGCAACGGCGGTGGTCCCACCCGGCCGGTCGGCTTCGTCGCCCTGGAGGACCTGCTGGAGGAGCTCATCGGGGAGTTCGACGACGAGACCGACCCGGTACCGCGCGCGGTACGCCGGCTCAGATAGGAGCCACTGGTGCGGCTGACGGGGGTGTCACCGGAATCGGGCGGGACCGGCCTGACGGTGCAGACCGCGCTGGCCAACCCGAGCACCCGCCCCGGCCTGTGCCTGCCGGGGCGGGTGAACCTCATCGCCGTCTCCGCCGACGTACCGGTCCTGCACGTCCGGCTCGGCCTGGTCAGCACGGTCGAGCCGGACGACCCGGAGGCTCCCCGCCGGCTGGTGCAGTTCCATCAGGCACAGGTGGCCGGCGCCCTGGTGCTGAGGGCCGGGCGGGCCCGGTCGATCCCGTTCGAGTTCCCGATCCCGTGGGAGACGCCGGTGACCACGCTGGGCGGGGTGCCGCTGCTCAGCCTGCGGATGGGACTGCGTACCGAGGTGGCGGTCGACGCCACCGTGGACCAGGGCGCGATGGTGCCGGTCTTCGTCCACCCGCTGCCGACCCAGCAGCACATCCTGGCCGCCCTGGAGACGCTCGGCTTCAGCGTCCGCCAGTCCGGCCTGCTCGACGGCCGGCTGCCCGGCGTGGAGCAGGCTCTGCCGCTGCACCAGCGGTGGGGTTTCTGGGTCGGTCCGCTCTACGCCGGGCCGATCACCGAACTGGAGGTGATCTTCGTGGCCAACTCTGCCGGCCTGGAGGTGATCCTCTGGTGTGACCGGCGGCTGGCGTTGGCCGGGATCACCCACACCAGCATCAGCCGCTTCCGGATCTGGCACGTCGACGCCGACCGGCGGGACTGGGTGAGCACCGTGGACGGCTGGCTGCGCGAGACCATCAACCGGCACGCCGCCGCGGCGGCCCACGCCGACTGGTCGGCCAGCATCTCCGAGTCGGCCCACGTCAGCCGCCCACCCGACAGGCCGTTGCCGCCCGGCCCGACGCCCGGCGGCGACGCCGGCGGTCCGGGTGTCGGTGGTGGGGGTGGCAGTGGTGGTGGCGCCGGTGGCATCTGACCCCGGGTCGCGCCGGCACCGCCGCGGCTCACCGCACGGACCGGGCCGCGGGTCGCCGTCAGTCAGCCCTGCGCGAGCTTGAGACCGAAGCCGAGGAAGAGGGCGCCCACGGCGCTGGTCGCACCGGCCGCCAGCCGACGTCGCCGGCTGAACTGGGCGGCCAGGAACGTGTCCGCGAGGATCAGCGCGGTCAGGTGGAGCGCGCTGGTCACCTGGGCGATCAGGCCGAGCAGCAGGAACGACAGCGCCGGCCAGGGGTAGGTCGGGTCGAGCAGGCTGATCACCAGCGCCTTGCGGAACGGGCTGCGTCTCACCGCCGGCCCCGCGGCGTCGATCAACCGCGGCGTGCCCGGGTCGTTGCGGTCCCGCCAGCGCCGCCACGCTCCGCGCAGCCTGGTCAACCCCCACATAGCCCAGGTACGCGGCGCCCGCGTACTTGACCACGAGGAGGATAGGGGGTACGCCTTGAGCAGCGAGGCCACTGCGGCGGCGCAGAGGAGCATGACGATCGCGTCACCGACCCAGACGCCGCCCGCCGCCTGGTTGCCTTTCCCGCAGGCTGACCTGTGCTCTCGGCCACTCGTCAACGGTCATCGAATACTGCACGGTGTCCCGCCACGAGCCGTCGGGCCGCAACCGGTGCATCCGCAGCACCCCCTCCCGGGTCGCCCCGAGCCGCTCGATGCCGCGCTGCGAACGCTCGTTGCGGATGTCGGTGTGCCAGACCACCCGCACCGCACCCAGCTCGTCGAAGGCGCGGGTGAGCAGCAGCAGCTTCGCCTCGGTGTTGATCCCGGTGCGCCACCACTGCCGGCCGAGCACGGTGTGCCCGATCGCCACCGACCGACGTTCCGGTTCGATCTCGTAATAGGAGGTGGTGCCGACAACCGCGCCGGTGACCGCGCAGCGTTGCACCCAGGCGACCCGGTGCCTGTCGGTGAGGGCCTCGATGATCACCTCACGCAGTTGCTCCGGGCCGCTCGGCAGCGGCCGGCTGAGGTGCCGCCAGACCTCGGCGTCGGCGGTGGCGGCGTACAACTCGTCGGTGTGGGCCTCGTCGAGCGGCTCCAGCAGCACGTGTGCGCCGCCCAGCACCGCCGGCTCGTGCCAGGGTGAGCGGCGCGGACGCAGGTATGCCGGCAGTGGCGCGGTGACCCCGACGTCCGGCTCCGGCCAGCCGGAGGTCAGCCGCAGCGGCACCACCCCGGCCCAGTGCGCCAGGCCGAGATCGGCCGGATCGTCGCGCACCCCGCCGGTGCGGGTGCGTAGCGACACCTCCGCCAGCGGCAGCGCCAGCACGGCGGTCTCGGCCAGTTCCCGTCGGTTCGGCGGGCGACTGTCCGCCGCGCGGCCGGTGCCGACCTTCTCCACCAGGGCGGTCAGTACCTCGGCCTGCTCGCCCGGGTCGGCGACCAGGCGAGCGGTGCCGTGCGCGACCACCGACCGGTAGTTGGCGCTGTGGTGGAACTGGGAGCGGCCGTAGACCAGTCCGTCGAGCAGGGTGACCGCGACGCAGACCGGCAGGCCGTCGGTGCGGGCGGCGAGCAGTGGCCGGCTGCCGGTGGAGCCGTGCAGGTAGAGCGTGTCGCCGATGCGTACGTGCAGCGTGGGCAGCACGCGGGGCGCACCGTCCACGGTGAACCCGAGTGCGCAGTGGTACGCCTCGTCGAGCACGGCGTGGGTGGCGGTGCGGTCGTAACTGATCCGGTCCCGGGAACGGCTGGCGGTGGTGCGGGTGGTCTGCGAGTACATGCCTCCACCTTTGTTCTAGTACAATCCCTTGTTTGTGTCAGCACGCTATCAGGTGACCGGTGCCACGGCCGTCGACATTTCGGCCAGCATCGAGTCCGGCATCCGCGACGCCGCCCTCGCCCCCGGCGACCCCCTACCACCGGTCCGCACGCTCGCCGCCGACCTGGCCGTCAGCCCGGCCACCGTCTCCCGCGCCTACGCCGAACTGCGTCGCCGTGGACTCGTCGTCACCGCCGGCCGGCACGGCACCCGGGTACGCCCCCGACCACCGGTCGCCGCCCGCCGGGCCGCGCTGCGCCCGCCACCCGCACCCGGGCTGCGTGACCTGTCCCGAGGCGAACCCGACAAGCGGCTGCTACCGCCGCTGCGTCGGCACCTGGCTGCCCTCGCCGATACCGTCGGCGACCCGGTGGCCTATCCCGACCTCGGTGTCCTGCCCGAGATGGCCGAGCTGGCCGGGACGCGGCTGGCCGCCGACGGGGTGCCGGCCCCCGGGCTGACCCTCACCGGCGGCGCGCTGGACGGCATCGAACGCCTGCTCGGCGCGCACCTGCGGCACGGCGACGCGGTAGCCGTGGAGGATCCCGGCTGGGCCAGCCTGCTCGACCTGCTCGCCGCCCTCGGGCTACGGCCGATCGGCATGCCCGTCGACGACGACGGGCCGATCGTCGCGGGAGTCGCCGCCGCGCTGGCCGCCGGAGCGCGAGCGCTCATCCTGACCAGCCGGGCCCAGAACCCCACCGGCGCGGCAATCTCCGCCGACCGGGCCGACGCCCTGCGGGCCCTGCTCGCCGGCCGGGCCGACCTGCTGTTGATCGAGGACGACCACGCCGCCGAGTTGGCTCGCGTACCGCTGCACCCGCTGGCCGGGGCGACCACCCACTGGGCCTTCCTCCGTTCGGTCAGCAAGCCCTTCGGCCCCGACCTGCGCCTGGCCGTGCTGGCCGGCGACGAGACCACGGTGGCGCGGGTGGCCGGCCGGGCCCGGGTCGGCACCGGCTGGGTCTCCACCGTGCTGCAACGGCTGGTGCTCTCGCTCTGGCGCGATCCGGAGGTGACCGCCCTGGTCGACCGGGCCGCCGAGAGCTACGAACGACGACGCCACGCCCTGATCACCGCCCTCGCCGACCGTGGCCTGCCCGCACACGGCCACACCGGCATCAACATCTGGGTGCCGGTGGACGACGAGACCAGCACGCTGACCGTCCTGCGCGACCACGGCTGGGCGGTCGCACCGGGCGCGCTCTACCGGATCGCCGGCCCGCCGGGGCTGCGCATCACCGTCAGCGACCTGAACGAGGAGGAGATCCCCGCGCTCGCCGACGCGGTCGCCCGCGCCGCCCACCCCACCCCGTCACCCGGCTTCACCGCCTGACCCACTCCCGTACCCCCACACCACCCCAGCCCCCGCACACGACCACCGCCGCTGCAACCCAACGCCAACACCGCCGCCGCCGCCGCAACCCACGCCAACGCCAACGCCGCCGCCCCAAGCCACGCCAACGCCGCCGCCGACGCTGCGGCCCAACGCCGCCGCCGACGCTGAGCC
>NZ_JBXUOW010000089.1:0-17519 GCF_057196645.1 Micromonospora sp. ATLC16 | reverse complement strand
GTCACCTCGATAGCACCAGCCTTACGCCGAAACGGCCGAGATCCGTACCAATCCCTCCGACTCCTCGGCCTAACGTAAAACGGTCAAATCCCGACCTTGCAAAGGCCCTGGTTGCTTGTAGGGGGTGTGGATGCCCTGGCCAGCGCCTTCGTAGCCCGAGTCGGCGAGGGTCGGCAGGTGTAGTTCGGAGGCTGCCCAGTACAGGGCGCCGGTGACGTCCAACGTCTGGGCGCAGGTCAGGTCGTGCAGGTGCCCTGGCATCGCATCCGAGGTCCAGATCGGCAGTCCGTCGGGGCGCATCACCGCTTGAATGTTCGCGCCGAAGTCGCGGTGCTTTCCCGAGTACCACGCGTCGATGGTGTCGCCCTTCACGCTGGTGGTCGTCTCGGCCAGCCGGTCGGTGTCGAACAGCTTCCCGTCGAGGATCACGTGCGACCAGCCGTCGGCGGCGACCCGACGCAACGCGTCGTGCAGGGTGGGGGTCTGCGCCGTCAGGACTCGCACGGCCTCGGCGACGTACCGGTACGCGGTGGCCCTGGACACCCCGAACCCCGCCCCGAGGGTGGTCTTGTCCTCGCCCTTGCGGAACCACAACAGTACCAGGAGCGCCTGGTAGAAGCACGTCAACTCCCTGGCGCGGCGGCGGGTGCCCACCGCCCGACGTTCGGCGCGCAGTAGCCGCGCCACGTGTCGCACGAGTTCCCTGGGGACGTCGAGCCTGGCAGAATAGGTGATCACGTGGAGCCCTCTCGGAGACCGATTCCGTCGCAAGAACCTGTCTACCGATGGCTCCACGTCCTTATCCAATCCCCCACTGCCCGTTATGGACACTACGCCCGTGTCATCCCGAACCGCGCCCAGTTCCTTGCTGAGATCACCTCGGTGACGCTGGCTCGTCGCCTCGAAGGATAGCGACGTGCAGCTCCTGCAGCTCGGACGACGGCTCAATGCCGAGTTCCTCACCCAGTGCGCATCTCGCCTGCTGGTAGGCACTCAGCGCTGCGGAGACGGCACCTTCTGCGTAGAGGGCCTTCATCAGCAGCATCCAGCACGGTTCTCGTAGCGGGTCGGTGGCCAGAACGTCTCGCACATTGGGGATGATGGAAGACACATGGCCCTGTGAGAGCTGGGCCAGCATGAGGCATTCCTGGGTTCCGATCCGCTGTTCGTCGAGCGCGTCCAGACGCCGTCGCAGGCGACTGGAGCCGGCGGCATCGATTCCGGCCGGTCCACGCCACAGCCGAAGTGCCCGTTCCAACGTTGCGATGGCGGCCTTCGCGTTTCTCCCGTTGAGTTCGCGTCGGCCCTGAGCCGCGAGAGAACGGAACCTGTGCCATCGATGAGTTCCGGATCGACATTGAGTTGGTAGGACGCTTTCAAACCCGCGCCGTTTCCCGACACCGTCAATAGCGAATCGCCCAGTCGTTCGTCGACTCTCCTCAGGGCGCGTCGCACCAAGGCGACATAGTTGCGCAGATTCGCAGCACCGGACGATATCCCGTGATCCCAGAGCGCCGTCATCAATGTGTCGAGGTGAATCTGCTGCCGATTCTCGAGCAGTAGCATGACAGCGAGGGCGCGCGCTTTCGAAGAAGTAATCTTAGCGTGTTCCGCCTCATTCGCGATCAGCAACGGACCTAGTATGCCAAACATTGCAACTCCCCGTGTAGCTTGACGCAAGTACATCAAATGAGACGGACCGATGTCTACCGCACGAGACCGGTCGTTCACATGGCAAGGCCGGGCGGAGCGGGATAGTCCCTGCTCACTGCCCATGTCGGGTCGTGCGGAGTGGTTCAGATGTTGTGCGGCGATCGGGGCGTGGGCGGGCCCATCTGGCTCGTGCGGGTCGGTTGTCGCGGTGGGCGACGTCGAACCAAGAAGGTGCCGCAACTGTCCGACCTCAAGGACAACCCGGGCGGCCGCGGCACACTAGCGGCAAGTCGGCGGTCCGGGTGGCGAACCACCGGTTCGCACAATGGTGCGGTCGGTGGGGCGGGCGGGACTCGAACCCGCGACCGAGGGATTATGAGTCCCCTGCTCTAACCGGCTGAGCTACCGCCCCGGCACCGGGCGGATCTTATCCCGCCCAGTCGATCACCGGCCAACGCACCTTCCCGACACTGCGGTGTGGTCCACGGACCGCACCGCTCGGAGGGTTTCAGCGTCGACGGTCTCTCCTCACCGGCGTCCCCTTCGCGTCAGCAGCACGATGGGCAACGCGAGGATAACAGTGAGCACCCAGCCGATCAGGACCGCACCCCACAGGACGGTGACGTCCTCCTCGGCGGTGGGGCTGATCAGCATGCCGATGGTGAGCAGCAGGGTGAATCCGCCCACCACCAGCGTGGCCAGGCCGCTGAGCACCATCAGCAGGATCTCCCACCCGGCCCGCTTCGGCCGGGCGAGGTGCTCGCGGGCCGCGCGGAGGGCACGCGGTTGCGGGATGCTCTGCGGGTCGCGGGGCGGCATGGTGATCTGCCGGTCGACCGGTACTCCGCTGTCGATGACGTGCATCGCCGCCGGATGCGTGTCGAACAGGGTCGGTTCGATGTGCAGCACGATCGCGTCGTGGCCGATGAGTTGCCGGGCACCGTCGGGCCAGGCGAGCATCGCGGCGCAGTCGGCGTACCGGACGGTGAGGGTGTCGCCGGCACCGGTGTGGCTGACCCCGTCGGTGCCGACGAGCAGTCGGCTGTCGTCGTCGCGGGCGCGGTAGGTGGTGCCCGCGACGGTCGACTCCGACGAGGTGGGCGCGGCGGTGAAGCCGGCCCAGTCGGCGCTGGTTCCGTTCGGCACCATCAGCAGCGCCGAGGCGTACGCCTCCTGGGCGACCTCGTGCAGGTCGGCGAGGGTGACCGCCTTCAGCTGCCCGAGCTGCTCGTCGATGGTGCGGTTGGGCTCGCCGGTGAGCAGGTTGAAGGCGTACGCGGGCAGCCGGGTGGCGTCGGCCTCGGCGGTGGCGTACATGTCGATCCGCTTGGCGACCACGGCGTCGAGGTCGCTCTGCTCGATCCGGCCAACCCGCAGCTTGGCCAGCACGTCGATGAATCCGCCGAGCACGGCGTCCTGCTTCTCGGCCAGTGAGTCGGCCAGGGCCCGCAGATGGGCCTGGCCGTCGCCACGCGGTTCGTAGCCGCTGCCGATGGTGTAGGAGAGACCGGCGTCCTGGCGCAGCGCCCGGAACAGTTCGCGCTCCAGTACCTCGGCGAAGACGTTCGCGGCGGTGCGGCGCCGCACGACGGCGTCGAGCACCACCGCCCGTGCGCCGTGCACGAAGTACGCCGGGGTGGTCGGCAGCGCCGACGAGGCAGCCGGCAGCGGCTGCCGGGTGCCGGCGGGCAGGTCCAGCCGCAGCCCTTCGGGCACCCGGTCACCGGCGATCCAGAGCACCGCGTTCTCCCGGGTGAACCAGCGAGCGGCCCACTGGCGCAGCTCCTCGGCGGTGAGCCCGCCCAGTCCCCATTCCGGGTAGCTGCTGAGTCCGTGGTCGCGGGCGCCGTGGCGCCACAACGGGATGTCGTCGATGGCTGCGCCGCCCCGGCTGCTCCACTCGGTGCGCAGGATGTCCTTCTCCACCTCCAGCCGCCCGGTCGGCAGGTCGGTCAGGTTGGCGCAGACGGAGGTGAGGAAGGTGGCGATGTCGGGTGCGGAGCCCTGCATGTGGAAGGTGGTGAGGATTGGTCCGGTGGCGCCGTTGAAGTGGTAGTCGGCGGTGCCCAGCGGGGCGAGAACGAGGTGTTCGAGCAGGTGGGTGATGCCGTGGCGGGCCAGCGTCTCGTCGGCGGTGCCGACCCGGAAGGTCAGCCCGGCACGCATCGGCCCGCCGGTGGGGGCGAGCAGGGTCGGCACGCCGTCGGTTTCGAGGTGTTGGATCACGGCTGGCCGCCCTTCGCGTACGCCTTGTCGCGGAACCGCTGGAACTGCGCGACCGCGTCGCCGAAGTAGCCGAACATCGACTCGTCGCCGAGGTCACCGAGGGCGGCGAACTGCTGCGCCGCCGACGTCCACTCCTCCATCAGGCAGAGGGCGAGGGCGAAGGTGCTGCGTACCCGGACCCAGCCCCAATCGTGGCGGAACTCGGGGTGCCAGATGGAGCGCTGGGCGGCATCGTGGATCGCGGCGCGCACCTGCTGGTCGCGCAGGAATGCCCGCGCAGCGGACAGGGTGCCGTGGTCGAAGGCCTGTTCCAGGTGCACCTCGACGATGAGGACGGCGTTGGGTGCGCCGGCCGGTGCCGCGGCGGTGCATTCCCGGGTGAAGTCGTGCGCCTTCTCCCAGGTGCCGCTCCACTTCGGGCAGAGCTGCTGTAACAGGGCACTCTGTGCCGGCAGGTGGTGCGGGTGCCGGGCGGCGAGGCGGTCGTAGCGGCGGCGGGCCTCGGCCTGGCCGAGTTGCAGGCCGCGGGCGCTGGTGACCCGCTGGGTCCAGGCTGCCGCGTCGTCCGGGTGGCGGGCGGTGGCCTCGATGAGGACCTGCTCGGCCCGGCGCAGATGATCGAAGAACTGGGCGAACTGTTCCCGGCTGACATCCTGCGCCCGTTGGGCGGTCCGGATCCGCCACCCGGCGCGGATGAGGTGTGCCCCCAGCATGGCAGCGGCCACCGGGTCGTCCGGTTGTGCCGCGAGTACCGTCCGGAGGAAGGTCTCGGCGTCCGCCGCGTCGCCGACGAGGACCGTTCTACCGTGGGCGTCCTGGGCGTCGACGACGGCGCGCATCGCCGGCCAGTCGCCTGCGGCCAGCGCGTCACGCGCGGCGGCCACCTGGGGGTACGCCGCCGCGGTGTCGAACACCGGCGGCGCGAGGGGTCGGGGCATGGCGAGGATCATAAGTGATCATCATCGGGCCTGGTGACTCCGAGTTTCAGTGCTCGCGCAGGTGCCGCAGGGTGGCGCCGGCGGTGCGCCATCCGCTGGCGAGTGCCCCTTGGATCGACGGGCTGTCGCGGTGGTCACCGGCGACGAACAGCCCGTTTCCCAGCGCCACCGGCTTCCGTAGCCGCCCCTGCGGCGGCGGCGCGGCGGGCAGCGCGGCGGGGATCGTGACCGTGGTCAGGTGCTCCCAGTCGGCGGTGGGCCGCCCGTACAGCCGGGTCAGTTCCAGCCGCACGGCCGACTCGGGCGGTACCGACGGCCCGACCACTGAGGTGGCGATCAGGTGCCGGTCCGGCGGCGCGTAGCTGGGCGCGGCCCGGCTGACCACCACCGTGTTGGCGACCATCTCGCGGCGGTCGCCGTCGATGAGCAGGATCGGCTCGGCCGCCGGCGGCTCGGTGGTGGCGTGGTAGTAGGTGGTGTAGCTGTGCATGGGCACCGGCGGCAGGTCCAGCAGCCGGGCGGCGGCGGGCGGGTCGACGGCGACGACGACGGCCCGGCAGCGCAACTCACCGGCGCTGGTCCGGACCCGCCCCGGCGCCACCTCGACGACTGTGGTGTTCAGGTCCAGCAGCCCGGCCGGTAGCGCGGCGGCGACGGCCCGGGGCAACGCCGCCATCCCGTCGGCGGGCAGGCCGACTCGGCCTCGGGCGAACGAGCGCAGCACCATAGCCAGGACGTGGCTGGAGGTCGCCAGTTCCCGGTCGAGCAGCACGCCGGACAGGAACGGGCGCAGCAGGCCCTCGATGATGGCGTGGGACAGACCCGCGCGGCGCAGCGCCGTCTCGGCGGTGGTTTCGGGCCTGGCAAGCAGACGTTCGGCGGGCAGCGTGGCGTAGCTCGCGGCGAGGGCGGCGAAACGCAGCCGGTCGGGCAGTGACCCGACGGGGGCCAGGGCCGTGCCCGGGCCAGCGGCGGGATCGCGCAGCGGATTGACCAGTCGCAGCAGCCGGTCGCCCTTGCGTACCAGCACCCCGGGAACGAAGAAGCCGAGGTCGAGACGGTCCACGTCGAGCAGCGCGCCGAGCCGGGGGTACGCGGTGTTGAGGACCTGGAAGCCACGATCCAGCAGGAAGCCGTCGACGGGGTCGGTGGCGACCCGGCCACCGAGCCGGTCGGCGGCCTCCACCAACCGCCAGGACACTCCGGCGCGGTGCAGGCGGCGGGCCGTGGCGAGGCCGGCGAGGCCGCCGCCCACGATCACGACGTCGGTGTCAGTGGACATCGGGTTCGCCCTGCCCTGGTCGGGCCGGCGCGGGTTGGCGGCGAGCGTGCGGCGTGACCGCGACGTGGCGGGTGGCCTCGGGCGGCCGCGACTCGACCGAATTGATCTTCCAGATTCCGGACATTCCACCCACCGACTGTGGTCGCAGGATCGACGCGCACCAGCGTAGACCGGCTGGCCGGGCGCCGCCGCCGAAGCCGACCGGCGTGATCTGGCGGGAACGGGCGACGCCCACCGGATCAGGCCGGAGGGCGTCAGGTTGAGCTAGGAGGCTCCCCCGTTTGGACTCGAACCAAAAACCTGCCGGTTAACAGCCGGCTGCTCTGCCAATTGAGCTACGGGGGACCGCAACAACGCCCGGAGCGGATCGCTCCGCACCGCGCGCCGGGCACAAGAGTACAGGACGGCGGGGGGTGTTGGTCCAGGGGGTTGATCGGTCACCACCGAGCGACCTGGACGCCGTTTACCAGACAAATCGTCATCCTGGCACATGGAGGTATGAGCGGAGAGCAGGATGGGTAGTTGACTGCCGACGACAGGACGCAGGCGCGAATCGGTCTGTCCCGCCACCCGGGCATCCGGGAGCGGGACGACGGCGCGTCAGGTACGAAAGGAGCCGCCATGCGCGGAAAGATCATGTTCCTTGGCGGGCTGGCTGCAGGATTCGTCCTGGGCGCCCGTGCCGGCCGGGAGAAGTACGAGGAGTTGGTGGTCCGGGGCCGCAAGGTGCTCGACCACCCGACCGTCCAGGAGGCGGCCGGGGTCGCGCAGGCCCAGGCGAACCGTCTCTACCACGAGGGCAGGGACAAGCTCGGCAACTCCAAGCTGGGCGAGAAGCTGAACGCCAACGGCCAGGCGGGGATCACCCCCGCCGACGACACGTTCGCCGGTACGCCGGCGACGACCGGCACCAAGTCGGGTTCCGGCACGTCGAGCTCTGCTTCGACGTCCACCACCCCCCGCACCAAGCCGTCCGGTACCGGAACCAACGGCAGCACTCTCTGAGCACGTCGGACGGGCCCGGTCACCGAAGTCGGTGCCCGGGCCCGTCCGTATGCCCATCCGGCAGCAGGCCGTTCCGGCTCGGCGTTGACAGTGTCGGCTTCGGCTGGCCACTGGTCCGAAACACCACCGTGGAACACTTCGCCCGGAGGTGGTCGAGATGACCCTGGTCCGGCCGGAGAATTCGCAGCAGGCACGGTTGGTCCGGTTGCTGCGGGACGAAGGCCCCCGCTCCCGGGTGGAGCTGGGTGACCTGCTGGGTCTTTCCCGGACGGCCCTCACCACCGAGCTGGACCGGCTCACCGCCCGAGGGCTGGTCGAGACCGCCGGGCCGGCGGCCTCCCGGGGCGGGCGTCGGTCGTCGTTGCTCCGCCTCTCCGGCGGCGTGCGCTTCGCCAGCGTGGTGGTCGCCACCGACCGGGTCACCGTCGCGATCACCGACGGCGAGCTGAACGTGCTGGCCGAGACCGGCGAGGTGGCGGACGTGCGCGACGGACCGGAACTGGTCATCGGCCGGGCCGTCGAGCTGGTCGACAAACTCCGCGCCGAGTTGGGCGTCACCGAACTCACCGGGGTCGGTGTCGCCCTTCCCGGGCCGGTCGACGGCGGCACCTCCACCGCACCGGCCGTCCTGCCCCGTTGGCAGCGCTTTCCGGTGCGCGACGCGTTCGCCGCCGAGATGGGCTGCCCGGTGCTGGTCGACAATGACGCGAACGTGCTCGCCCTGGGCGAGCGGCACGCCGGCATCGGCCGCACCGTCGAGGATTTCCTCTACCTGAAGCTCGGCACGGCGATCGGCTGCGGGCTGGTGCTCGGCGGGTCGCTCTACCGGGGTGCGACCAGCAGCGCCGGCGACATCGCGCACCTACCGCTCGGCGAGGAGGGCCCGCCCTGCGCCTGTGGTGAGGCCGGTTGCCTTGAGGCGTACTGCGGGGATGTCGGGTTGGTTCGGGCGGCGCTGGCGGTCGCCCGGTCGGATCGCTCCCCGGCGCTGGCCGCGCGGCTGGCCGAGGCGGGCACGCTCGCCGTCGCGGACGTGTTCACGGCCGCCACCGCCGGGGATGCGGCCACCCAGTTGCTGGTCCGCGATGCCGCCCGCCGGCTCGGTCGCGTGCTGGTCGGTCTGGTCAGCTTCTTCAACCCCGGCCTCGTCGTGATCGGTGGGGCCCCCGACGGGCTCGGGCACCTGCTGCTCTCCGAGATCCGTGGCGTGGTTTACCGGCGCTCGGCGCCGCTGGCCACCGGCACCATGCCGATCGTCCTGTCCGATCTGGCGGGCCGGGCCGGTGTGGTGGGCGCGGCCCACCTGGCCAGCGAGCACGTCTTCAGCGCCGGCTGACCACAGGCGACGCCCGGGGGTCCGCTGCGGGCCGACCCACCGGGCGTCCGTGCCGTTCAGTCCTTGCTGCTGAACGCCGCGTCGAAGGCGGCGGACGGCGCGTCGAAAGCGAGCCGGCGGACGAACTGGAGCGCCTCCGGGGCGCCGACCAGCCGGTCCATCCCGGCGTCCTCCCATTCGACGGAGATCGGCCCGGAGTAACCGATGGCGTTCAGCGCCCGGAAGCAGTCCTCCCAGGGCACGTCGCCGTGGCCGGTGGAGACGAAGTCCCAGCCACGGCGCAGGTCCGCCCAGGGCAGGTGCGAGGCCAAGCGACCGCGACGGCCGTCGCCGGTGCGCACCTTGGCGTCCTTGCAGTCGACGTGGTAGATCCGGTCGGCGAAATCGAAGATGAAGTTCACCGGGTCGAGTTCCTGCCAGACGAAGTGCGACGGGTCCCAGTTCAGCCCGAACGCGGGCCGGTTGCCGATCGCCTCCAGGGTCCGCTTCGTCGTCCAGTAGTCGTACGCGATCTCGCTGGGGTGCACCTCGTGGGCGAAGCGCACGCCGACCTCGTCGAAGACGTCGAGGATCGGATTCCACCGGTCGGCGAAGTCCTGGTAGCCACGCTCGATCATCTCCGGCGGTACCGGCGGGAACATCGCCAGGGTGTGCCAGATCGACGAGCCGGTGAAGCCGACGACGGTGTCCACGCCGAGCTTCGCCGCCGCCCGGGCGGTGTCCTTGATCTCCTCTGCGGCCCGCTGGCGTACCCCTTCGGCCTCGCCGTCGCCCCAGATCCGGGCGGGCAGGATGCCCTGGTGCCGCTCGTCGATCGGGTGGTCGCAGACCGCCTGGCCGACCAGGTGGTTCGAGATGGTGAAGACCTGGAGGTTGTGCTTGGCGAGCGTCTCCCGTTTGCGTTCGACGTACGAGTCGTCGGCCAGGGCCTTGTCGACCTCGAAGTGGTCGCCCCAGCAGGCGATCTCCAGGCCGTCGTAGCCCCACTCGGCGGCGAGCCGGCACACCTCGTCGAACGGAAGGTCGGCCCACTGGCCGGTGAACAGCGTGATCGGTCGCGCCATGTGTCCTTTTCCCCTGTCGTGTTGGGGATTCCGTTACCTGCGGGACCGGGGCGAGGGACGACCGGATGCGGCGGCCCCGACGATGCACCGGTGGACGCTTGGCGCGTCTGGGGCCGACGGGTTGCGCCTCCCGTCGACTCACCGGCCACCTCACGGTCGCCGTCTCTCACTCTAGGCGGGCGGCGCGCGGTAGGAAAGTGCCCCGGTGCGACGGCCGTCGCACCGGGGCAGCACTGCTGGTGCGGTTACGGCAGGACCCAGCGCTGGTTGGCGTTGGTGTGACAGGTCCACAGGTGCACGGCCTGCCCGTCGGCGGAGCTGTTGCTCGACACGTCCAGACACTTGCCCGAGTTCGGGTTCCGCAACGTGCCGTTGGACTGCGCCGACCAGTTCTGGGCACCACTGCCGTTACAGGTCCACAACTGGATCTTCGTGCCGTCGGCCGACCCGGCGCCGTTGACGTCCAGGCACTTGCCCAACGCCCGGATCGTCGAGTTCGGCGTCACCGTCCACGTCTGCGCCGCCGACCCGTTGCAGGTGTAGATCTGGATCTGCGTACCGTCGGCCGTGGCCGCGTCACGTACATCCAGACACTTACCGGCCAGGCCGGTGATCCGACCGGTCCGGTCACCGCCCGGCGGCGGGTTCGAGCCGCCGAGTTCCTTGATCCGGATGTTGCGGAACGCCACGTCGTCGCCGGTGCCGTGGTTCTGGATGCCGATGTGGCCGGCGAGCGACCGGACCGGGTCGGTGTTGGTGAAGTCGTTGATCTTCGCGCCGTTCAGGAAGACCTGGAGGCGCTCCCCCTCCACCAGCAGCTCGTAGGTGTTCCACTCCCCCGCCGGGTTCAGCGCGGCGTCCCGGGCGGCGAGGTCGGCGGACTTGAAGCCGTAGACCGCGCCGGTGGTCCGGTCAGCGGCGTCGGTGGGGTCGATCTGCACCTCGTAGCCGTTGTCGATGGCGGAGTTCGGGTCGCTCGACGGTGGGAAGCCGATGAAGACCCCGGAGTTGTCGTCGCCGGCCAACCGCCAGTCCAGCTTCAGCGAGTAGTTGGTGAACTGCTTGGCGCTGTGCCAGAACAGGCCCATCCCGCTGACGGACGTCAGGGTGGCGTCGGAGTTGCTGAAGCTGCCCGGCCCGGCCTGGGACCAGCCGCTTGTCGAGCCGTTGTAGAGGGTGGTGTAGCCGGTCTCCGGCCGGCAGTCGGCCTTGGTGCGGCCGGCCGCGTACCGGATGCCGCCGAGCAGGTGCGCCCGGAAGGCCGGCTCGGCGTACGACGCCTGGGTGTGCCCGCCGCCGGTGTAGAAGGACCGACCGCCGCTGTACGTCTTGCACCAGGCGATCGGGTGGTCGGCGCCCATCACACCGCCCGAGTACGTGGACTCGTTGAGGTTCGCCAGCACCCGCGCGCCGGAGCGGGGGTTGCTCTGGAAGTCGTACCACTCGTCGGTGCGGACCCAGTTCTGCGGCAGGTGGGCGGTGGCCGCGTGGGCACGGTTCTCCACCCGGACGGTGGCCTGCTGGATCGCCGGGTGGGAGCGGAAGTACGCCCCGACCAGGTTGCCGTAGAAGGACCAGCCGTACTCGGTGTCGGCGGCGGAGTGCACGCCGACGTAGCCGCCGCCGGAGCCGATGTACGACTCGAACGCGCCCTGCTGGCTGCTGTTGAGCACGTCGCCGGTGGTGTTGAGGAAGATCACCGCCTCGTACTGGGCGAGGTTGCCGGTGGTGAAGACGTTGGCGTCCTCGGTGGCGGTGACGGTGAAGCTGTTAGCCGCGCCCAGGTCCCGGATGGTTTGGGTGCCCACGGCGATGGAGTCGTGCCGGAAGCCGGCCGTCTTGGAGAAGACCAGCACGTCGTACGGGGCGTCGGCGGCGCTGGCGGGGGTGGCCGGGGTGGTGCAGGCGAGGACGGCGAGGGCCGCGGTGGCCAGGCCGACGGTGGTTCGGAGGAGTCTGCGCATGTGCTCTCCCAACGATTGGTGGTGTCAGGAGGGGCCCCTGTTTCCAACCCTAGGCGTTGCCCAGGGGCCCCTCCTCGGATCAGGGCAGGACCCAGCGCTGGTTGGCGTTGGTGTGACAGGTCCACAGGTGCACGGCCTGCCCGTCGGCGGAGCTGTCGCTCGACACGTCCAGACACTTGCCCGAACTCGGGTTCCGCAACGTGCCGTTCGGCTGCGCCGACCAGTTCTGCGCCCCACTGCCGTTACAGGTGTACAACTGGATCTTCGTGCCGTCAGCTGACCCGGCGCCGTCGATGTCCAGGCACTTGCCCAACGCCCGGATCGTCGAGTTCGGCGTCACCGTCCACGTCTGCGCCGCCGACCCGTTGCAGGTGTAGATCTGGATCTGCGTACCGTCGGCCGTGGCCGCGTCACGTACATCCAGACACTTACCGGCCAGACCCACGATCGGACCGGTTCCGCCCGTGCCGCCACTGCCGGTGGTGAAGGTGAACGAGTCCAGGTCGTAGAGCGCGCCCGTCCCGGTGCCGGCGAAGGTCAGGTAGAGCGTGGTGGTGCCGGACGGCGGGTTGCTGATGGTGCCGGTGACCGTGGTGAAGGTGTCCCAGGCGCCGGTGACCGGGACGGTGGCCGAGCCGAGCACGGTGCCGGTGGCCGAGCCGGCCCGTACCTGGAGGGTGCCGCCGGAGCCGGCCGAGGAGACCCGGGCGCTGAACGACGTGACGTTGTTGATCCGGTACGGCTCGAAGGCGATCCAGTCGCCGTTGTTGATGTTGCCGACGGTCTTGCCGCCCTCGGCGGCCGTCTTCTCGAAGGTGCCGACGCCGGCGGAGGTCTTGTAGTGCTCGGCCTGCCGGCTGCGGGGCTGGAGGATGTGCTGGGTGTGGGTGGTCAGCCCGCCGGCATCGGTGTACTCGGCGTCGAAGATGGCGAAGATGTTCGCCGCGTAGTCGTGCTCCCCGTCCACCGGGATCGTGATCGAACCGGAGCAACCGTTCCGCGAGGTGATCTGGTGGCCGTGGCTGTCGTGGCCCAGCACGTAGGTCATCTTGACCTTGGTGCAGTCGATGGTGCCGTCCTCCGGGTCGGTCACCGTGATGCTGAACGGCACGGTGTCGCCGAAGGAGAACAACGATCCGTTGACCGGGCCGTTGATGGTGACCGTCGGTGCGGTGTTCCCGACCCGGATCTGCACGCTCGAAGTGCCGGTCGCGCCCTGCGGGTCGCGAACGGTGAGCGTGGCGGTGTAGCTGCCGTTGGCGGTGTACGTCTTGCTCGGGTTGGCCGCCGTGGAGGTGGTGCCGTCGCCGAACGCCCACGAGTAGGTCAATGCCCCACCCTCCGGGTCCGACGACCCGGCCGAGGAGAAGTTCACGCTCAACGGGGCGACCCCGGAGGTCCGGTTCGCCGAGGCGACCGCGGTGGGTGCCCGGTTGCCTCCGGCGACGTAGTCGTAACGGTAGAGCGCCGAGTTGGCGTCGCCGTTGAAGTAGCCGGTGCCGTAGTCCAGCACGTAGAGCGCACCGTCCGGGCCGAAGGCCATGTCCATGACCTGCTTGCCGTTCCACGGGAACGACGCGTCGATCGCGCCCACCGAGCCGTCGCTGTTGACGTGGATCGGCTTGATCCAACCCCGCCCGAACTCACCGGCGAAGAAAAGCCCGTCGAAGCTCTGCGGCCACTTGGTGGTCGACGTCGACGCCGCGTTGTAGCGGTAGACCGGGCCACCGCTCGGCGACTCGGAGCCGCCGCCGAACTCCGGCGGGCTGCCGGCGTCACCGGCGTAGCGGATCCAGGACGGCTTGGCTGCCGGCAGGGTGGTCAGGCCGGTGTTGCGGAACGAGTTGTTCGTCGCGCCGCCGGTGCAGTTGTACTTCGGACCGGCGGTGCCGTTGGCGAAGTTCCACTCGGCGTACGTCTCGTTCGTGGTGTTGGTGCCGGTGCAGTACGGCCAGCCGTAGAAGCCGGGTCCGGTGACCCGGTTGAACTCGACCTGGCCGCTGGGACCACGCGCGGAGGTGGAGCCCGCGTCCGGCCCGTAGTCGCCGACGTAGACGACGCCGGTGGCCTTGTCGACGCCCATCCGGAACGGGTTGCGGAAGCCCATCGCGTAGATCTCGGGGCGGGTCCGGGCGGTGCCGGGGGCGAACATGTTGCCGGCCGGGATCGAGTACGACCCGTTGGCGTTGACCTTGATCCGCAGGATCTTGCCGCGCAGGTCGTTGGTGTTGGCCGCGCTGCGCTGCGCGTCGTACGCCGGGTTGCGGTTGGTCCGCTCGTCCAGCGGCGAGTAGCCGCCCGAGTCGAACGGGTTGGTGTCGTCGCCGGTGGACAGATAGAGGTTGCCCGCGGCGTCGAAGTCGATGTCGCCGCCGACGTGGCAGCAGATACCACGGTCGGCGGGCACGTCGAGGACATCGACCTTGCTGGACTGGTTGAGCGTGAAGTCGGCGTTGAGGGTGAACCGGGACAGCCGGTTGACTCCCTGCCAGGCGGAGAAGTCGCTGGCGGTGGCCGGCGCGTCGCCGCTCGGGGTGGACAGCGGCGGCGCGTAGTAGAGGAAGATGTGCCGGTTGCTGGCGAAGTTCGGGTCGACGCCGATGCCCTGCAATCCCTCCTCGTCGTGGGAGTAGACCGGTACGGTACCGATCACGGTCGTGGTGCCGGCCGCATCGGTGCGACGCACGGTGCCGTTGCGGGCGGTGTGCAGGACCGAGCGGTCCGGCAGCACCGCGAGGGTCATCGGTTCACCGACTTCGGCCGCGCCCTTGGCGAGGGTGACCTGCTGGAAGTCGCTGGCGACGATGGGGTGGGCGCGGGCCGGGGTCGGGCCGGCGATGGCAACGGTGCCGGCTGTGACGACCAGGAGCAGCGCCGAAGCGCTGGTGGACCACCGTGCGGGGTGGCGGGTGGTGCGCATGGTGGACATCGCAGTGCTGTCCCTTCCTGACGAGTGCTTCTGCCAGGGCGGGGCGCGCGCCGTCGCGCCGGATGCCGTAGCGGGGGGTGCCGAGGGGATGCCGCGCCGCCGGTTCACCTCGACGAAACATTTCGGTACTGGCGACGACAGTAAGCGCCATTCGTCTATATGTCTATATCTTCTGCCTGCCGGATACAGACTTTCGTCAGCTCGGTCAAAAGCCGCCCGGTGGCGCGGTGACGCTCAGCGCTGCCGGTCGATGGCCTGGGCGGCCAGCCCCATGAGGGCGGTACGACTCTCCGCGGTCACCTCGGTGTGTTCCAGCGCCGCCAACCCGGCCTCGGCGCGGACCTGGATCATCTGCTCGATCTTCCGGCGGGCCCCGGTGCTCTCGATGATCTCGCGCAGCTCGGCGGCGCCGTCGGCGTCCAGGTCGGGATTGCCGAACAGCTCGCGCAGCCGGGCACCCTGCGCCCGGTCGGCGGCATCGCGGGCCAGCGCCATCATCACCGTCGGTTTGCCCTCGCGCAGATCGTCCAGTACGGACTTACCGGTGACCGCCGGGTCACCGAATACCCCCAGCACGTCGTCGCGGAGCTGGAAGGCGTCCCCGAGCGGGTCGCCGAACTCGGCCAGCGCGTCCAGCAGCTCGGCGGGCGCGCCCGCCAGCGCGGCGCCGATCTGCAACGGCCGGGTGACCGTGTAGCGGGCCGCCTTCATCCGGATCACCGTGAGCGCGCTGGCCACCGAGCCGTCGCCCACTCCGGACACCAGGTCGAGGTACTCCCCCGCGATCACCTCGGTACGCATCAGCGCGAACACGGCGTACCCCTGGCGCACCTGGTCAGGGCTGAGCCCGCACTCGTGGAACATTTGATCCGACCAGGCGGCGCAGAGGTCACCGCAGAGCAGGGCGGTGTTGCGTCCGTACGCCTCGGGGTCGCCCCGCCACGACGAGCGGGCGTGCAGGTCGGCGAAGATCCGGTGTACCGAGGGCTCCCCCCGGCGGCGGTCGCTGCCGTCCAGGATGTCGTCGTGGATCAGCGCGAAGGCGTGGAACAGCTCCAGCGCGGCGGCGGCGGCCACGATCGGCGTGCCGTCCGGGCCGCCCGCGCCGCGCCAGCCCCAGTAGCAGAACAGCGGCCGCAGGCGCTTACCGCCGGCGAGCACGAATCGGTGCAACGTGGTGAAGACCCCTCGGGGCGCACCGTCCGGCCAGTCCGGATCCTGCCGGTCGAGGAAGGCGGTCAGCTCCGCGTCGAACCGGGCGCGCAGCCCGGCGGAATCGACAGCCGCCTGGGCGACCGTCACCGCCCCTCCATCCCGGCCAGTTCCAGCAGCAGCCCCTTCACCTCCGTGGCCGCTATCCGGTCCCGGGCCACCGACGCGTCGGAGCAGAGCAGCACCGGCCCGTCGGCCGGGTCGGCGGGCAGCCGTCCGTGTGAGCCCCGGACCGCCCGTGCGCCGGCATCCAATCCGACCACGTTCATCAGGTACCGCATGCCGAGCTTCTTGCGGGCCAGCGCGACCCCGGCGCGGCGCTTCGCCGCGCCCGGCGCGGCCGGGTCGAAGAACAGCTCCGCCGGGTCGTACCCGGGCTTACGGTGGATCTCCACCAACCGGGCGAAGTCGGGCGCGCGCTCGTCGTCCAGCCAGTAGTAGTACGTGAACCAGGCGTCCGGCTCGGCCACCAGCACCAGCTCACCGGCGCGCGAATGTCCCAACCCGTGGGCCGCCTTGCCGTCGGCGTCGAGCACCTCGGCCACCCCGGGCAGGCCGGCGCAGAGCTTCGCCACCGCCGGCACGTCGGCCGGGTCGCGCACATACACGTGGGCGACCTGGTGGTCGGCGACCGCGAAGGCGCGGGAGGTCCACGGGTCGAGGTACTCCATGCCCACCTGGGTGTGCACCCGCAACAGCCCCTCGGTGCGCAGCAACCGGTTGACGTCCACCGGCCGGGACACCTCGGTGATGCCGTACTCCGACAGCACCACCACCGTCGCGTCACGGGCCTGCGCGGCGTCCAGCAGCGGCGCGAGCACGCCGTCCAGCTCCGCCGCCGCGGCGGCGGAGCGGGGCGATGACGGGCCGAAACGTTGCAGGTCGTAGTCCAGGTGCGGTACGTAGACCAGGGTCAGATCGGGCGACGACTCGGCGAGGATCTGCTCGGCCGCCCGGCAGATCCAACGCGACGACGGCAGGCCCGCACCCGGTCCCCAGTAGGTGAACAGCGGGAAGGTGCCGAGCCGGTCGGTGAGCGCGTCGTGCAGTTGCGGCGGATCCGTGTAGCAGTCCGGTTCCTTGCGACCATCGGCGTAGTAGACCGGTCGCGGGGTGACCGTCCAGTTCACGTCCGCGCCCATCGCGTACCACCAGCAGACGTTCGCCACCGTGTAGCCGGGCCGGGCGCGGCGCGCGGCCTGCCACAGCTTTTCCCCGCCGACCAGCGCGTTGTGCTGCCGCCAGAGCAGCACCTCGCCGAGATCCCGGAAGTACCAGCCGTTGCCGACGATGCCGTGTTCCGCGGGTAGCGCGCCGGTGAGGAAGGTCGACTGCACCGAGCAGGTCACCGCCGGCAGCACGGTGCCCAACTCGGCGCGGAACCCGGTGTCGGCGAGCGCACGCAGCCGGGGCATGTGCGCCAGCAACCGAGGGGTCAACCCCACCACGTCGAGCACCACCAGCTGCCTGCTCATGCTCCAACCGCCTTTGTTAGCGCCTGCGGGGCTCGCAAGACCGGCTCACTCCTCGCACTCACCGGATCTCTCCTCGTGCTCATGGGATCACCTCATGCGATAACAGGGTCAGCCCGAGGGCGACCAGTTCGTCCCGGGTGAAGGCCAGTTCGGCCGCGATCCCGGCGGCCAGCTCCGCGTCGGTGCGCGGGCGCCGCGCGGCCGGCAGCACCCCCCAGGTGTACGTCTCGACGTCGAGGTGGTCGCAGCCGGCATCCGCACCGGCGAAGAGCGCGGCCAGCGCGGCGCGCAGCACCGGCAGGGTCGAGCCCAGCGGTGGTTCGGGTGGGGCGTGCAGTGGCACGTGGTAGTGCACCCGCCACGGCCCGGGCAGCGCGGCGTCCAGGGCGGCGTCGAGGTCGTCGGCCGCCCAGCGCGGATCCGCCGGGTCGGCAG
>NZ_JBXUOW010000088.1:0-17773 GCF_057196645.1 Micromonospora sp. ATLC16 | reverse complement strand
CCTCCCGGGCGCGGCGGTGCGGCCCCGGCGGTGGCCCGCGCCGCGGCTGTCGTGGCGCCGGCCGATGCGTCCGGGCATCCCGGGGCGGAGCCGATGCCCCGACGTGCCGAGGTGCCGCCGGCCGCCGATGTCGACCGTCCCGAGGGCGACCAGACCGGCGAGGGTGGTGAGTCGCGCCGCCAGTCGCCAGGTTCCCCGCGGCTGCGTGCCGCCGTGCTGGTGCTGGCCAGCGTCCTCCTGCTCGGTCTTCTCCCCGCGTTCTTCGGGGTGCAGACGATGAACCGGGATCCGGTCTTCGCCTCGCTGGACGAACTGGAGGTGCCGTCCTGGGCCTCGGTCGAACCGGTCGATGACGTCAGCGGCAGCCAGTGGTGCCTGCTCGACTGTCGGTTGCGGGAACGCACCGCCACCTCCGACCGGTCGCCGGACGAGACGGCCCAGGCTTACGAGGCCGCGCTGACTCGCGACGACTGGCAGCGGTGGACGCCCAACTACTGCCCGGAGCAGGAGGAGAAGGGCAGCTACACCTGCTGGCGGCGGGACGAACTCACCCTCGACCTCTGGGTACGGGAACGGACCTGCGTGCCGCCGCCGGTGGACGGCGAGCCCGCGGTGGTGCCGGCTCCCGACCCGTCCACCGCCGCACAGGAGTGCCCCGGATCGTTGGTATCGGTGAAGGTGCGCAACGCGATCGACGACGAGCGAACGCGGCCACAGCCGAGCACCGACCCGTCGCTTACCGGTGAGGATCCCTACCCGACCGTGAACGACGACCCGTTGAGCGACCTGACGCCGTCACCACCGTCCTGAGCCGATCGTCATCACGGACGGTAGGGTCAGGTGCTGGTGGTGACCGGCCTTTGGCCGGGCACCCGACGTTGACGAGGGCGAGACGGTCGCGCGGCTCGGGGCGCTCCGCCCCGACCGCACAGTTTGAGGAGGACTGGCGTGGGCTTTTTGGAGGTCGCGGCGCTGATCGCGGCGATCGCGTTCGCGATGCTGGTGCTGATCCTGATGCTGCCCATCCTGCGTCTGCGACACACCGTGGACGCCACCACCCGCATGATCGACGACCTGAACGACCGGACGGGCCCCCTGCTCGGTGACGTCAACACCACGGTACGCAACGTCAACGTGACGTTGGAGCAGGTGCAGACCTCGCTCGACGGGGTGAACCTCCAACTGGCCAAGGTCGACACGATGACCGGTCACGCGCAGAACGTCAGCGCCAACGTGGCCAACCTGGTCACCGTGGTCTCCGCCGCGGCAGCCAACCCGTTGGTGAAGGTGGCCGCGTTCGGCTACGGCGTGCGCAAGGCCGCCGCCACCCGCCGGCACGCCGAGACCGAGCGCGAGGTGCGGAACACCATCAAGGCTCAGCGGCGCGCCGCCCGGCGCGGAAACCGCTGACCCCGACGGCACCGGAGGTACGAGCATGAGGCGCCTTTTCTGGCTGGGTATCGGGCTGGCCGTCGGTGTCGTGGTGGTGCGCAAGGCGACCCGTGCTGCGCACGCGTACACCCCGGCCGGCATTGCCGACAACCTGTCGCAATCCGCTGGCGGACTGGTCGATGAACTGCGTAGCTTCGTGGCGGACGTACGCGCCGGGATGGCCGAGCGGGAGCACGAGATCCACGAGGCGTTCGCCCAGGGCGAGGCGTTCGACGACCAGTTCGCCGAGCTGCGGGAGGACCCGCGTGTCGGCGACCGAGAGATCTTTCCGGAGGAACACGAGCGATGAAGACGGCGGAGATCAAGCGGCGGTATCTCGCCCACTTCGAGGCGAACGGTCACACCGTGGTGCCGTCCGCTCCGCTGCCCGCCATCAGCGACCCGAACCTGCTGTTCGTCAACGCCGGCATGGTGCAGTTCGTCCCCTACTTCCTGGGGCAGCAGACGCCGCCGTACCGGCGCGCGGTCAGTGTCCAGAAGTGCATCCGTACGCCGGACATCGACGAGGTCGGCAAGACCAGCCGGCACGGGACGTTCTTCCAGATGAACGGCAACTTCTCCTTCGGCGACTACTTCAAGGAGCAGGCGATCCCGCTCGCCTGGGAGCTGGCCACGAAGTCGGTCGAGGCCGGCGGGTTCGGGCTGGATCCGGAGCGGATCTGGGCGACGGTCTACCTCGACGACGACGAGGCGTACGACATCTGGCGTCGTACCGGGGTGCCCGACGAGCGCATCGTGCGCCGGGGCAAGAAGGACAACTTCTGGTCCATGGGCATCCCCGGGCCGTGCGGCCCGTGCTCCGAGCTGTACTACGACCGGGGGCCGGCCTATGGCGCAGAGGGCGGCCCGGAGGTCGACGAGGACCGGTACCTGGAGTTCTGGAACCTCGTGTTCATGCAGTTCGAGCGGGGCCCGGGCACCGACAAGGAGAACTTCCCGATCCTGGGTGAGCTGCCGGCGAAGAACATCGACACCGGCATGGGCCTGGAGCGGATGGCGTCGATTCTGCAGGGCGTCGACAACCTCTACGAGATCGACGAGGTCCGCCCGATCCTGGACCGGGCGGCGGAGCTGACCGGCAAGCGGTACGGCGCGCACTCGGGCCACGCCGCCAACCAGTCGCACCCGGACGACGTGCGGCTGCGGGTGATCGCCGACCATGTGCGTACCGCGCTGATGCTCATCGGTGACGGGGTGACCCCGTCGAACGAGGGTCGCGGGTACGTGCTGCGGCGGATCATGCGGCGGGCGATCCGGTCGGTGCGGCTGCTCGGCTGGCAGGAGCGGGCCCTGCCGGAGCTGCTGCCGGTGGCGCGGGACTGCATGGCCCCGTCGTACCCGGAGCTGGCGGCGGACTTCGACCGGATCTCGGCGTACGCGTACGCCGAGGAGGACGCGTTCCTGGCCACGTTGCGGGCGGGGACGACGATCCTGGACACCGCCATCACCCAGACCCGCAGCGCCGGGGGCGGCGCGCTGTCGGGGGAGCAGGCGTTCCAGCTGCACGACACCTACGGCTTTCCGATCGATCTGACTCTGGAGATCGCCGCCGAGCAGGGGCTCACCGTCGACCAGGAGGGCTTCCGCCGGCTGATGGCCGACCAGCGGGCCCGCGCCAAGGCCGACGCGCAGGCACGCAAGACCGGGCACACCGACCTGTCGGCGTACCGGTCGGTGCTCGACACCGGCGGTCCGGTCACCTTCACCGGCTACACGGAGGTGGCCCGCGAGTCCACGGTCCGCGCGGTGCTCGGCACCGACGGTCCGCGCGCGGCGGCCGTCGAGGGCGACACCGTCGAACTGGTGCTCGACACCACCCCGTTCTACGCCGAGGGCGGCGGACAACAGCCCGACCTCGGGATGATCACGGTGGGTGGTGGCCAGGTCGAGGTCCTCGACGTGCAGCAGCCGGTGCCGGGGCTGATCGTGCACCGCGCCCGGGTGCTGCGCGGCGAGGTGCGGGCCGGGGAGACCGGGTACGCGGAGATCGACACCAGCCGGCGACGGGCGATCTCCCGGTCGCACACCGCCACCCACCTGGTGCACCAGACCATGCGCAACTTCCTCGGTGAGTCCGCCACCCAGGCCGGCTCACTGAACGCCCCGGGTCGACTGCGTTTCGACTTCAACACCGCCACCGGGGTGGCGCCGAGCGTGCTGCGTGACGTGGAACAGCAGGTCAACGAGGTACTGCTGGCCGACCTGGAGGTGCACGCGTTCGTCACCTCGCTGGAGGAGGCGCGACGCATCGGTGCCATGGCGCTGTTCGGCGAGAAGTACGGCGAGCACGTCCGGGTGGTCGAGGTCGGTGACTACGCCCGCGAACTGTGCGGCGGCACCCACGTGGCCCGTTCCGGCCAGCTCGGCCTGGTGAAGATCCTCTCCGAGTCGTCGATCGGTTCCGGCGTACGTCGGGTCGAGGCGCTCGTCGGGATGGACGCGTTCAACTTCCTGGCCCGCGAGCACCTGCTGGTGTCCCGCCTCGCCGAGCTGTACCGCGTCCCCTCCGAGCAGGTCGCCGATCGGGTCGAGCAGACGGTCACCCAGCTGCGCGACGCGGAGAAGGAGCTGGAGAAGCTGCGCGCACAGCTGGTGCTCGGTGGGGCGGCGGCGCTCGTCGCCCAGGCCAAGGACGTGCACGGGGTCGCCTACGTGGGCACCGAGGCGCCCGAGGGGGCGGCGGGCAACGACGTCCGTACCCTCGCCCAGGAGATCCGGGGCCGGATCGACGCGTCCCGGCCGGGAGTGGTCACGGTGGCCGCCCGGGCCAACGGCAAGGCGTCGCTGGTGGTGGCGGTGAACCAGGCCGCCCGAAGCCGGGGCATCGCGGCGAACGAACTGGTCAAGGCAGCGTTCTCCGGCCGTGGCGGCGGCAGTCCCGAGCTGGCGCAGGGCGGCGGGCTGCCCGAGTCGGAGGTGCCCCGGCTGTTGCTCACGGTCGAGCGGGCGCTTGCCGACACGTGAGTCGTCAGCGCAACGTGTCAGGGCGGGCCGGCTCGGTCCGCCCTGACGCCTTTGTCGGGGGAGGTGACGCGGCGTGAGCGAACCGATCCGTGGAGTACGGCTCGGAGTGGACGTCGGGCAGGTCCGGATCGGGATCTCCCGGTCCGATCCGCACGGGGTTCTGGCCACCCCGCTGGTCACCCTCGCACGGGAGCAGAACCCCAGGTCAGGTGCGGTGCCGTCGGACGTCGCCGAACTCGCCGCGCTGGTCGCCGAGCATCAGGCCGCCGAGGTGGTGGTCGGCCTTCCGGTCAACCTGGCCGGCAAGCATGGCCCGGCGGCGGAGCACGTGAAGGCGTACGCTCGACAACTGGCCGGTGTGATAACTCCTGTCCCGGTGACGCTTACCGACGAGAGGATGTCCACGGTCGTGGCGAGCCGTAGGCTTGCCGAGCGCGGTGTCCGAGGAAAGCGACAACGGGCGGTGGTCGACCAGGCCGCCGCGGTGGAAATTCTGCAGAGCTGGCTGGATGCGCAGCGGAGGCGGACGCAATGATGGACGATCTGGACCTCGGGTTCGACGAGCAGGAGCGGGGGGATAAGGGCAAGCACCGCCGGGGCCGCCGTAAGGGCGGCCGGTCCGGTGGCGGGCGGGGCAAGACCGCGCTGGCCCTGCTGCTGGCTGTGGTGCTGCTCGGCGCCATCGGTGGAGGTGCCTTCTACGGCTTCGACCGGATCCAGAGCCGCTTCGTCACCGCGGACTACGACGGGGGCGGCACCGAGGAGGTGACCGTCCAGATCCCGCAGGGCGCGTTCCTCGCCGACATGGCCGTGGCGCTCTACGACGCCGGTGTGATCAAGAGCACCAAGGCGTTCATCGAGGCGGCCGACGACAACTCCCGCAGCCGCAACATCCAGCCCGGCACGTACACGCTGCGTAAGCAGATGAGCGGTGAGTCGGCCCTGGCCGCGATGCTCGACCCGAAGAACCGGGTGGTCGACGGGCTCACCATCCCCGAGGGGCGGACCGCGAAGAACATCTTCAAGCTGCTCAGCAAGCACACCGACATCCCGGTCAAGGAGTTCGAGACCGCCGCGAAGGACCCGGAGAAGCTCGGCGTGCCGGACTGGTGGTTCAAGCGGACGGACGGCAAGAAGCCCAAGAAGTCGATCGAGGGTTTCCTCTTCCCCGACACCTACGAGATCCCGCCGGACTCCACCGCCGAGGAGATCCTGGGGCAGATGGTCGACCACTTCCTCACCGTCACCGGTGAGATGGAGTTCGCCGACCGGGTGCAGAAGGAGCGCGGCGGGATCAGCCCGTACGAGGCGCTGATCGTGGCGTCGCTGGCCCAGGCCGAGGCCGGCACCAAGAAGGATCTCGGCAAGGTCGCCCGGGTCGCCTACAACCGGGTGTACCGGGGCAACTTCGACTGCGGCTGCCTGGAGATGGACGTCACCGTGAACTACTACTTCGAACTCACCGGCCAGGAGGCGAAGACCTCCGGGCAGATGACGGCGAGCGACCTCGACAACCCGAAGAACCCGTACAACCGCAAGCTGCAGGGCATGATCCCCACCCCGATCAACAATCCGGGTAAGGAGGCCCTGAAGGGGGCGATGGACCCGCCGCCCGAAGACTGGCTCTTCTTCGTGGCGATCGACAAGCAGGGCAACTCCGCCTTCACCAGCGACTACAACGAGCACCTGCGCAACATCGACAAAGCCAAGGAGGCCGGCGTCCTCTGACCGGCCCCTGCGGGCCCGCGGGTCAGGACAGGTCGACGGCGGCTGTGGTGTCGGCGGCATCGATGGTGAAGCGGGCGGTGCGGTCTGCGGCGCTGACGGTGTAGTCACCGAGGAAACCGGCGATGGTGAGGGTGCCGTCCGCTCCGGTGCGCATCGTGGTCGGCGGCAGCCACCACTCGCCCTTGACCAGGGCTGCCAGGGCGTCGAACGCCGGCTTCGGGCTGCCGTCGGCGCGGACCAGTCCGGCGGGCGCGCCGAGCCAGGCGCCCCGGTCGGTGAGCCCCCAGTAGTTGACCGACTGGACCGCCGGGTGGGCGAGCAGCGAACGGTAGTGCCGAACGATCTCCTCGGCCTGCCGCGCCTCGCCCTCCGGCGTGCTCGGCCAGTGCGGGATCTGGTAGTCGTTCAGGTCCTCGATCTCGGGCGGCATCAGGTGCCCGGAGACCAGGGTGGTCTCGGTCAGGTGCAGCGGCAACTCGTACCGGGCGAACCGGTCGAGCATCTGCTGCATGTACTCCTCGCCCCGGTACCCCTGGTGCATGTGGGTCTGCAGGCCGATCGCGTCGATGCGGACGCCGGCTTCGAGGACTCCCTCGATGAGGCATTCGTACGCCGCGCTGAGGTCGAAGTCGTTGAGCACCAGGGTGGCCGCCGGGTTGGCCGCCCGAGCCTCCTCGAACGCCAACCGCACCAGGTGGATGCGTCCGCGTGCCCGGGCCAGCGGGGTGATCGCGTTGTCGCCGTTGTCGAAGACGGGCATGATGACCGCCTCGTTTATCGCGTCCCAGGTGTCGATCAGGCCGGCGAATCCACCGGCCAGGTCTCGGACGCGGGCCCGCAGCAGCCCTTCGACCTCATCGAGGTCCAGATCGAGCAGCCACGACGGCTGCACGGTGTGCCAGACCAGCGGATGACCCTTGACGGTGACGCCCCGTTCGGCCAGCCATCGCGCCGTGGCGGTGAGGCGTTCGGTGTCGGGCGCGCCGCGCCGCGGCTCGTAGCGACCCCAGTAGAACGGCAGGGTCGCGGTGTTGAACAGGTTCAGCCACAGCTCACCCAGGCGGTCCAGATCCAGGTGGTCGGTCCCACCGAGGCTTTCGACGTCTGTGGTCTCCGTCAGGCCGGGGCCGCCCACCAGGTTGACGAAGTCGAAACCGATGTTCCCGAAGGCGAAGGCGTGCCGGTCCTGGGCGACAGTCACCGCCTGGTCGGCGAGCGGCTGCCGGTCGGCGCCTCGGACGGTGAGGGTGATCTCGCCCTTGCGGTGCCGCAGACTGCTGTCAGACATTGTTGGATGTTAGGCGACAGGTGCGCGTGCTGCTGAGGAGCGATGGTGGCTGAGCCAGGGAACGCGGCTTCGGGGCGTGCGGCGTCGGGGCGTGCGGCGTCAGCGATCGAGGCGTCGGTGCACGGGACAGCGGCGCACCGGGCGGCGGTGCTGGGCAAGCCGATCGCCCATTCGCTCTCCCCGGTGATCCACAATGCCGGGTACGCCGCCGCCGGGTTGACCGGGTGGTCGTACACCCGGATCGAGTGCGCGGCGGCGGAGCTGCCGGCCCTGGTCGCCGGCCTCGGCCCGGAGTGGGCCGGGCTGTCGGTGACCATGCCGGGCAAGGAGGCGGCGCTCGCGGTGGCCGCCGAGGTCTCGCCGGTAGCCGCCGCCGTGGGTGCGGCAAACACGTTGGTACGCCGAAACGACGGCTCCTGGTACGCCGACAACACCGACGTCAGCGGCATGGTCGAGGTGCTGACCGAGGCGGGCGTACGCCCGGGTGCCACCGTCACCGTGCTCGGCGCGGGCGGTACCGCGCGGGCGGCCCTCGCGTCGGCGGCCCGGTTGCGCGCGGCCGGGGTTACCGTGATCGCCCGCCGTCCGGCGGCGGTCGCCGAACTGGAACCGGTCGCCGCCGCCCTCGGCGTGGCGATGACCAGCGCACCGTGGCCGGATGTGTCGCGTGCCGAGGCGTCGGTGCTGGCCGGCGTCGACGTGCTGATCTCCACCGTGCCGAAGGGGGCCGCCGACGAACTGGCCGGCAGGGTGCCCTGGCGAGCCGGCACGGTCGTCTTCGACGCGATCTACGACCCGTGGCCCACCCCGCTGGCCGCCGCCGCCGAGGCCGCCGGCTGCCGGATCGTCTCCGGCCTCGACCTGCTGCTGGCCCAGGCGATCGGCCAGTTCGAGCAGTTCACCAACACACCCGCCCCCCGCTCCGCAATGGCCGCCGCCCTCACCACCGCCACCCGCGCCGGTACCTGATCCTCTGCCCGCCCGGCGGCCCTATGCGGCCACGCTCAAGGTGACGGTCCCCAACGCGGCGCCGCCCGCCGCCCGCCGCCACCCCGCTAACCAACTCCGTTGATCATGAGGTTAGCGGCGAATATGGAGATCAACCTTGCCGCTAACCTCATGATCAACGGAGTTGGGCGAGGTGGGTGGGGTGGGGTGGGGGTGGGGGTGTCTTAGGTAAGGTTTAAGACGCGCTTAGGTCCTGTCGTCATTCGCACGCTCCGTTGTGTACCCGGATACGCTGCTCAGCGTTATCGTCGAAGACACGAGGAGTATCCGTGACCAGTCGCGGACTGCACCGCATGATCCCGCGCCGTGGCGGCCAGCGTAAGGCCGTGATGCTCGGCGTCATCGGCACCACTGTGGTAGTGGGGATCGGCGCGACCATGGTGCCGCTGCTCGCCGATGACGGCCTGTCGATATCGGTGGTGGCCGACACCACCGCCACGGCGGTGCCGCAGGACGGTGACAACAGCGTCAAGACGACGCTCGCGACGTGCCCCGCACCCTGCGACGGCAACCCCCGTGGCTCCCGCGAGGCGGTGCTGACCTTCCTGGTCACCAAGCTGCCGGCGAACGCGATGAACGTGCGGGCCACGCTGCGGGTGCACGCCTGGCGGAAGTTCCAGGCGACGGTCACCGCGCACGAGTCCCAACTCGACGCCCGGGCGGCCCGTCCGGTGCCGACGCCGCTGGGCGCGGCGCTGGACACGGTCACCGGCGTCGCCAAGGGCGTCAACGAATGGGACGTCTCGGGCCTGGTCAACGGCAACGGCATCTGGACCCTGTCGCTGGCGCAGACCGGGTTGGACACCCGCATTTACTGGGCTTCCGGCGAGAACCGCAACCCCGACCTGCGTCCGAGCCTGACGATCAGCTATGACGGCGTGGGTATCCGACCGCCGTCCGCCTCACCCAGCGCCGCGCCGACGCCGACGCCGACGGCCACCGCCAGCCGTCCCCCGGCCTCGCCGACCGCCTCGCCCAGCGTGAGCCCGTCGCCCGCCCGGCCCAGCCCCACCACACCGCCGCCGTCGAAGCCGGGCAAGTGCGGGACGGTCTCGGCGAAGCTGATCCCCGGCTGCGGTGCCTGGTGGGGGATGTACTCGCCGACGAACGCCGCCGCCGGATGGGATCACGGCAAGGCCGTCACCGACGTGGAGAAGCAGGTGGGGCGGAAGTTCGACATCGTCCACCGCTATCACGACTTCTCGAACACCGGCAGCAACGGCGCCTTCCCCGACGAGTTCCAGCAGCGACAGATGCGCGAGGGAAGGCTCATGTTCTTCGCCTGGGAGAGTCGGGTCTTCTCCTCGGGTGCGGTGCTGACCTGGAAGGACGTTTACAGCGGGCGGTACGACGCGACAATCGACGCGGTCGCCGGGCGGATCCGGGCGATCGGCCAGCCGGTCTTCATCGGGTTCGACCACGAGCCGGAGGACGAGCCGGCCAAGGGTAGCGACGCCGACTTCGTCCGGGCCTGGCGGTACGTGCACGACCGGTTCGCCGACGCCAAGGCCGACAACGCCGTCTGGGTGTGGACGATGATGGGCTGGTCCGGTCACTACGACCGCTACGCCGGGCTCTATCCCGGTGACCGTTATGTCGACTGGGTGGCCTGGGATCCGTACAACTTCCACGTCTGCAACGGCAGCACGGTCTGGAAGAGCCCCAGCACCACTGTCGGCTCCTTCTACCGGTGGCTCGACCAGAACGGCATCGGTGCGGGCAAGCCCCGGATGCTGGCCGAGTTCGGCACCAACATGAACGCCGCAGATCCGAACGCCAAGCGACGCTGGTTCGAGGAGTTCCCGGCGGCGCTGAAGGCCCATCCGAAGATCAAGGCGGCGGTCTACTTCAACTCGGCAGGCATGACGAAGACCACCAGCACCTGCAACATGATGATGAATCAGAACGCGTCGGCGGTGGCCGGGTTCGCCGCCGCAGGACGGGACAGCTACCTGCGGCAGCCGACGGGAGGAAGTCGCTGAATCGAGGTGAGCTGAGCCGCGGAAGCGGGCCGCCACGGCGATTGTCGGAAATCCGACCGTCGCCGAGGTTGTCCGCTTCCTGATCCACCGTCCGCCCAATCGGCGGATGCCGCCCTCCGGCGTGGAGCGGGCACGCTACGTGCATTCTCGTCCACTCTGGAGGCGTAGCGTGCCCAGATACTCCTTGTCGTGGCGTTCCGCCCGTCGGCTTCGATTCCGGGCTGCGGCCGTCGCGTTGGTGACCGTCGCGGCCGTGCTGGTCGTGCCCACCGTGGCGGCCGCGGCCGTGGTGCCGGTACCCGAGCCGGCCACCCTGGTGTCGACCGATCCGGCCGACCAGACCCCGCACGCCCGCAACGGCGAGGCTCGCGCCTTCGCCGAGATCGGCGACACGGTCTACGTGGGAGGAAGTTTCACGCAAATCCGGCAGACGGCAAGCTCTGCCTGGATCGCCCGCAGCTATCTCTTCGCGTACGACCGCACCACCGGGACGATCTCGACGACCTTCCTGCCGGTGCTCGACGGCGCGGTCAACTCGCTCATGGTCGGCCCGGGCGGCACGCTGATCGTCGGTGGGGCCTTCAAGAACGTCAACGGCGTGTCCCGCAAGAACCTGGTCGCGCTCGAACCCTCGACCGGGATGATCATTGACAGCTGGGCCGGGCGATCCGACGGCGGCACCGTGCGTGACCTGGTGCTGCACGGCAACTGGCTCTACGTGGCCGGGGCCTTCAACTGGCTCAACGGCACCGCGCACTCCGGGCTCGGCCGGTTGGACGCGACGACCGGCGAGATCGATCCGACCTTCGAGATCAACACCAGCGTCGGCCGGCACGACACCAGCATGTACGCCTGGACCATCGACGTCTCCCCGGACGGCGGCACGCTCGTCGTCGGCGGCAACTTCCTCTACGTCAACGAGCTGTCGCGAAACCAGATCGCGCTGGTCGACCTGACGGGCACCCCGAGCGTCATCGACTGGAGTTCGGAGCGGTTCGTCGCGCCGTGCGCCAACCCGACGACGTTCGTGCACTACGTGCAGGACGTTCGCTTCGGCGGCGACGGCACCTGGTTCGTCGTCGGCACCAACGGCGGGAGGGGCTGGCCGAGCGCCTACTGCGACGCCCTGGTCCGCTTCGAGACCGCCAGCCGGGGGCCCAGCCAGGTCGCCACCTGGGTGAACTTCACCGGTAACGACACCATCACCTCGGTCGAGGTGGCCGACAACATGATCTACCTCGGCGGGCACTTCCGCTGGCTGAACAACCCGAACGCCAGCGACCGGGCCGGCAACGGTGCCATCGACCGGCTGGGCATCGCCGCGGTCACCCCGGCCACCGGCATGCCGGTGAACTGGAACCCGCGCCGCAGCGGCGGCTCCGACCTGCCCTCCGGCGCCAGCTCCTGGGGATCGGCGGTGCCGGTGCTGTGGCGGGGCACCGCCGGACTCTACTTCGGACACAACTCGGACGGCATGGGCAACGAGTACCACGGCCGGCTCGGCGTGTTCCCGATCAGCGGTGGGCGCACGATCATCCCGAAGAACCCGCCCACCGGGAGCAACGGGCACCTCCACCTGAACGTCGGTCCCGGTGAGGTGGCCAGGGTGCCGTTCGACGGCGCCGCCCTGGACACCGCCGACACCACCGTCGCCAGCCAGCCGGACTACACCGACGCGGGCGCGACCTGGCTGGTCGACGACCGGATCTACTGGTCCCACGTGGTCGCCGAGACACCGACCGGCAGCCGGATCGACATCTCGCTGTTCAACGGCTCGACGATCGGTGGGCCGTGGGAGGCGTCCGGCTACAACGACTGGTACAACCCGGCGCTGTTGACCGGCGCGTTCTATCTCGACGGCCGGCTCTACTACACCCGCAGCGGTGCCAACAACCTCTACTACCGCTACTTCGAGATCGACGGCAGTTACCTGGGCGCCACCGAGTTCGCCCTGCCCACCACAGGTGTGACCTGGTCCGGGGTGCGCGGCATGGCCTGGGTGGACGGAAAGATCGTCCACGGGGCGACCGACGGGTCGCTGCGCAGCGTGGCCTTCGACCCGACCATGGCGGCCACCGCCGCGGTCAACGGCGCGGAGTCGACGCTCGTCGCGGAGGCGACGCCGGAGCTGACCTGGTCGACCGCGTCGATGTTCTTTTCGGTGCCCTAGCGTTCACCGTTCGTAACGAATCCTCGGTAGTTTGTTCACCTCGGGTCGGCGCGGGGCAACCCGCCGCCGACCCGAGAAAGGTGGGGAGGCTCGTTGTCCGGCATCCGACGTGGACTCGTCGTGCGTACCGTCTTCGCGGTCAAGCGTGGCTGGTATCGGCTGCGCTACCCGCGTCTGCGACTGGGCGCGGGGGTGGAGATCCGTGGCCGGCTCCGGCTGCGTCGCGGTGTCCGGGTCAGCATCGGTGCGCACACCCGCGTGAACAAGCTGGTCCGCTTCGCCGGCCCCGGTGAGGTACGCGTCGGCGCCGACTGTCTGCTCAACGCGACCTGGATCGGCACCTGGACCTCGGTGACCATCGGCGACCGGTGCCTGCTGTCGGACTGCGAACTGCTCGACAACGACTTCCACAACCTGGCCCCCGAGCGCCGTCACGACCCGCCCACGGCGGCCACCCGAGCGCCGATCACCGTCGAGGACAACGTGTGGATCGGCGCGCACGCGCTGGTGATGAAGGGGGTGCGGATCGGCCGGGACAGCGTCGTGGGTGCCGCGACGGTGGTCCGGGCCGACGTCCCGCCGGGGGTCGTGGTGATCGGCAATCCACAACAGATAGCGAAGAAGTTCCATGACTGATGCCGCGCCCAGCCCCTGGACCGGAGACGGCCCGACCACCGCTTCGACGTCCCGCAGCGTCACCATCGCCGACGTGGTGCGGGTACCGCTGCACCGGATCCGGTTGGTCGCGGCGGTGGCCCTCTGTGGACTGCTCGCCGCGGTCGGCTACGTGCTGGTGGCACCGGCCTCGGTGACGGCGAGCGCGGTGGTGGCGGTCCGGCCGGTGGTCACCGACGCCTTCACGCCCAGCGGCGCCGCCGCCGACCGGGCGGTGAACATGAACGTGGAGAGCGGGATCGCCACCGGCACCGAGGTCGTCGGGAAGCTGGCCGCGACCTTCGACTCGGACCAGCGCACGGTACGTGACGCCCTTGAGGTCGAGGTGCCCACCGGTGGCCAGATCCTGCGCTTCATCTACCAGGCCGGCGACGCCGAACGAGCGGTGGCGGGCGCCAACCTGGCCGCGCAGAGCTACCTGGAGATCCGGCGCGGGATGTACGAGAAGCAGCGCGCGGAGATGCTGAACTCGTACGACGAGAGCATCAAGAAGATCATCACCCAGCGCAACACCGTGCAGCGCCGGATCACCAACGCCCGGGACGCCTCCGCCGCCGAAGCCGCCGTCGCCGAACTCGGGGGCATCAACAACCAGCTCACCCAGCTCAGCTCCGCCCGGACGGAGATCGCGGCGGTCGACGTGAACCCGGGCTGGGTCACCCGCAGCGCCGAGCAGGCGTTGGCCACCACCGCCGGCAGCTCGTCGATGCTGCTCGCCGGTGGGCTGCTCGGTGGGACCGTGATCGGGCTGGTGCTCGCCTTCCTGTGGGAGTCGGCCGACCGGCGCATCCGCAGCGTGGCCGATGCGCGGGACAACACCGGACTGCCGCTGCTGGGCACCGTCCGCCGCGCCCGGCTACGCGACCGGGCGGTCGACGCCGACATCCGCTACGTGGCGATGGCCATCGCCGAGCGGGTACGCGAGCCTGCCCGGGTCGCCGTGGTGACCGCCCGGGAGGACGCCACCTCGATCACCGCCGGGCTCGCGGTCGCCCTCGCCGTGGCCGGGCGGGAGGTGTTCGTGGCCGACGACAGCGGCCGGATCGACCGGCTGCGGGCCACGGTGCTCACCGACCGGGGCCGGTTGCCGGCGGCCATCGATCCGTCCCGGCCCGCCGTACCCAAGCCCCGCACCGCCCCCACGGACACCGATGACGGTCCCGCCGAGGTCATCGCCCGACGTCCCTCCCCACATCCGATCGGCGCCCGACCCTCGACCGACCCGGAGGCCACCCTCACCCTGCCCCGGGTCGCCAAGACTGCCAGCCGTACCGACAACGGACGGGCGAGTGACGACGAGCCGGTGGCGGTGGGTGCCGGCACCGTGCGGTTCGGCACCTGGCGGCTGGGCGCCGACCAGCGTCTCGTGCTCTACAACGCTCCGCCCGCCGAGGCTGACGAGCGGGGCGTGGCGGTGGCCCGGCAGGGCACCGCCGTGGTCGTCGTCGAACGGGACCGCACCCGGCAGGCCGACCTGCGGCGGCTCGCCGAGCGGCTGCGGGCGGCCGGGGTCAACCCGCTCGGGTTCGTGCTGTGCCGCAGCGGGCGGAGCTGAGGCGTGCCGGTCACCCGCGCCCCGGCGACCACCGAGCCGCCCCTACCGGCCGGCGCCGCCACCCGACCCCCGCCGGTCATGCCGCCCCGCCTGCCGCTGTGGCCGTTGGCGGCGATGTTCGGGCTGGTCCCGCTCTGGTGGGTGGCCGGCACCTTCTACCTCGGCTGGCCGCTGCTGGGTGCCCTGCTGTTCACCCTGCTGGCCACCCGGGGCCGGGTGCCGCTGCCGCCCGCCGTGGGGATCTGGCTGCTGTTCCTGGCCCTCGTGGTGGCCAGCGCGACCCAGCTGGCGTCCCCGACCTCGTTGCCGACCTTCGTGCTGCGGCTGGCGTTCTACCTGACCGCGCTGGTCGTCGCGGTCTACGTCTACACCGTCGCCCGGGAGCGTCCCGACCAGGCGGCCGTGCTGGTGCCGCTGTGCGCGTTCTGGTTCGGGCTGGTCGCCCTGGGGTGGCTTGGGGTGCTGGTGCCGCGCCTGGAACTGACCACGCCGGTCGAGGCGCTGCTGCCGCCGGGTGTGTCCCAGGTGCCGTTCATCAGCGACATGGTCCACCTGACCACCGCGGAATACAGCGCCCGGTCACTCAACCCGATCTACCGGCCGGCGGCCCCGTACGCGTACACCAACAACTATGGCAGCGCGTACGCGATAACGTTGCCGTGCGTGGTCGCGTACACCATGTTGCGTCGGCGCGGCCTGCTGCGCTGGGCGTTGCTGGCGTCGCTGCCGGTGTCGCTGGTCCCGGCGTTCCTCACGCTCAACCGGGCGATGTTCCTCAGCCTCGGTGTGGGCCTGGCCGTGCTCGGGGTGCGAGCGGCGCTGCGCGGCAACACCCGGGTGGCCGCCTCCATCGGCGGCATGGCGGTGCTCGGTGGCATGGCCAGTCTGTTCATCCCGGTCGCCGAGCTGATCGGTAATCGGGTCGAGTCCAGCGACACCAACACCGACCGGCTGTCGCTCTACAGCGAGGTGCTGCGCCGGGTGGGTGACTCGCCCTGGCTGGGCTACGGCGCGCCGATGGAGGTGGACACCGTGACCGCCGACGCGCCGATCGGCACCCAGGGGCAGTTGTGGATGGTGTTGTTCAGTCATGGCGTGCCGGCCCTGCTGTGCTTCCTGGCCTGGTTCGTCGCCGCCGCGCTGATCTGCGCCCGGGCCACCTCGGCGGCCGGTCAGTGGCTCTCCGTCGTCCCGGTGATCTGCCTGGTACAGGTGCCCTTCTACGGAATGGCCAACCAGAACCTCGCGGTGGCCTTCTTCGCGGTGGCCTTCGCGCTCGCGCTTCGCGAACGCGAACGCCGCACCCCGTCTCGCGGGATGCCGCGGCAGACGGTGGTGATGCGGGCATGACGGCGACCACCAGCCCACCGACGGGAGACGGCCCCGGGGGTACGCCGAGCACCCTCGCGCCGGTGGACGGCGCGGCCGAGACCCGGCGCAGCACCCGCAGCGGCGTGGCCGGGCTGCTCGGCGCGGCGACCAGCGGGCTGTTCGGCTTCGTGCTCGCGGTCGTCATCACCCGTGGCTACGGCACCACCGGAGCGGGCGCGTTCTTCGCCGCGATCGGCGTGGTGACAGTCGCCGCCGCGATCTGCACCCTCGGCGCGGAGACCGGTCTGATCTGGGCGCTGCCCCGGCGGCGGGCCGGCGACGGCGCCCGGGTGCTGCCGGTCGCCCTGACCCCACCGTTGCTGTTCGCCGTGCTGGTCGCGGTGGGTGGCGCGGTTGTCGCCGGGCCGCTCGCCGGCCGACTGCTGGGCCCGGCGGGTGGCCCACTGTTGGTGGTGACCTTCGCGGCGGTACCCGTGGTGGTCGCGATGAACCTGCTGCTGGCCGTCGTGCGCTGCGTACGTCCGATGCGGTCCTACGTCTCGGTGCAGTTCCTGCTGCTGCCGATCGCCCGTCCGCTGCTGGTCGGTGCGGCAGTGCTCGCCGGTGGGGGGCTGCTGGCGGGGATGACCGGCTGGCTGGTGCCCGCCGCCGTGGCGCTGCTGGTGTGCCTGATCCTGGTGGCCGGGCCGCTCGGGATCGGCGCGGGTGCCCGGCTGCGCCCGCAACCCGGTGACTGGTCCACGTTCTGGCGGTTCGCGCTGCCCCGAGCCGCCTCGGCGGCGATCGACGCGGGCAGCATGTGGATCGGCGTGCTGCTCACCTCGGCCATGGCTGGCCCGGCCGACGCCGGTGTCTTCGGGGCCGTCGGCCGCTACGTCCTCGCCGGCCAACTTGCCATGCAGGGGCTGCGGGTGGCCGTCGCCCCGCAACTGTCCCGGCTGCTGGGCCGGGGGGAGCGGGCCGCCGCCGCGGCCGTGCACCGGCAGTTGACCGGCTGGGGGCTGGTGCTCTCCTGGCCGGTGTACCTGCTGCTCGCCGCCTTCGCACCGGCGTTCCTGGCGCTGTTCGGCCCCGAGTTCACCGCCGGCGCTGCCGCGATGACGGTGCTCGCCGTGGCGATGCTGGTCAACACCGGGGTCGGCAACGTGCAGAGCCTGCTGCTGATGGGCGGGCGCAGCGGCCTGCACCTGGCCGCGGCGCTGGCCGGGCTGCTGGTCACCGTCGGCGGCGGGCTGGCGCTGATCCCCGCCCACGGGGCGACCGGCGCGGCGATCGCCTGGGCCGCCGGCATCGTGACCGAGAACCTCTGCGCGGCCACCTTCGCCCGGCTGGTGGTGCGCCAACCCCTGGTGGACGCCCGGATGCTGGTCGCGGCGGCGGTCACCGTGGCCGGGGTCGGGCTGGCGGCGGTGGCCGGGCTGGCCGTGGCCGGCAGAGGCATCGCCGGACTGGCGCTCGCGGTGGCCACGCTCGCCACCGTCTGCGTCGGCTTGTTGACGTTGCCCCGGGTGCGACGCGGCATCCGGGTGACCATGGTGCAGATCCGTGGGGGGGGGGGGGGGGGGGGGGGGGCCGGGCCCGCGCCGCGCGGCGCGGGGCGGCGGGGGGGGCGCTGCGTG
>NZ_JBXUOW010000087.1:0-17832 GCF_057196645.1 Micromonospora sp. ATLC16 | reverse complement strand
CGGTGGCGCGGTGTCCCATGCCGCTCCGCCGGTGGGCGGTGGCGCGGCGACGGGTGGCGGTGTGTCGTCCCATGCCGTTCCGCCGGTGGGCGCCCGCCCGCCGGCCGGTGCGGCCGGGGCATCCGCCTCGGCACCGGGGGATTCGGGTACGGCCGGCCCGGTGGCCGCCGGAGGCGTCGGCTCCGGTTCGGTCGGCCCCGGCCGGTGCGGCTGGGCAGCGTCGTCGGTCATGCCTCGATCCTGCTGCGCCCGATGCCCGAGCGGCCTCCGGAGGCGACCCTGACCCCACCCTGAGATCCGGCCCGCCCGAATGTCGGGGGCGTCCCCGTGGTCGGGCGGACACGCCGCGTGTGACGATCGGATCGGCGCCGGAAATCCTCGCCTCTCGTCCGGCCCGACCGTCCTGACCAGGGAGCCCGTGATCAGCAGCATCAGCCAACCACCCCGCCTCTACCGCGCCCCGGAGCACCGGATGGCCGCCGGGGTGGCCGCGGGCATCGCCGAGCATCTCGGAGTTCCGGTGGTCCGGGTCCGGATCGCCTTCATGGTGCTGCTCGGGCTGAGCGGGTTGGGTCTGCTGCTCTATGCCGCCTTCTGGGCGGTCGTGCCACTGCGACCCGGTGACAACGCCGTACCGGCGCGCCGCGATGTCGGCCAGTTGCTGCCCTTCGTGGCCATCGGGCTCGGCGTACTGCTGATCCAGGTGATGGTCTTCGACTCGGTCGGCGCGGCCGGCACGGCGGGCTGGTTGGTCGCCATCATCGCGGTCGGCGCCGGCGTGATCTGGCACCAGTCCGCGCCCGAGCGGCGACGGCAGTGGGGCGAGGCGATGCCGGTGCCCTGGCTCGGCGCGGTGATAGAGGAGAGCGACCGGCGGGCCTTCGTGCTGCGCTTCGTCGGGGGTGGGGTGCTGGTCGCGGTCGGCATCATCGGTGTGGCCGCGGTCTACTCCCCGGCGCAGAACCTCGACGCCGTGGTCAACGGAGTGATCTTCGCGATGGTCGGGCTGGCGGGTGTGGGGGTGGTGGCCGCGCCGGTGCTCTGGCGCACCTGGAACCAACTCCGCTCCGAGCGCGAGGGGCGCATCCGCGAGCAGGAGCGGGCCGAACTGGCGGCCATGGTGCACGACCAGGTGTTGCACACCCTCGCGTTGATCCAGCGCAACGCCAGCGACGTCAAGACGGTGCAGCGGCTCGCCCGGGGCCAGGAGCGCTCACTGCGCAACTGGCTCTACAAGCCCACCGCGTCACCCACCGAACGCCTCGCCGCCGCGCTGGAACAGGCCGCGGCCGAGGTGGAGGACACCTTCGCGATGGCGGTGGAGGCGGTCGTGGTGGGGGACCGGGAGACCGACGAGCGGGTCGGCGCGCTGGTGGCCGCGGCACGCGAAGCGCTGGTGAACGCTGCCCGGCATGCCGGGGTGCAGACCGTCTCGCTCTACGCCGAGGTCGAGCCCGAACAGGTAAGTGTCTTCGTACGGGATCGGGGTGTCGGGTTCGACCCGGATACGGTGGAGGACCATCGGCACGGTGTCCGGGGCTCGATCGTCGGGCGGATGAAACGGCACGGCGGCCGGGCGGAGATCCGGTCCCGGCCTGGGGAGGGGACCGAGGTCCGGTTGATCCTGCCGATCTCCCGGGAGTCGGCCACTGCGGAGAGGGACAAATGATGGTCGAGCAGTCGACACCGCCGGTCGAACCGGAGAGCACCAGGCCCGGACGGCTGCGGGTGTTCCTGGTCGACGACCACGCCATGTTCCGGGCCGGGGTACGCGCCGAACTCGGCGCGCACGTCGAGGTGGTGGGCGAGGCGAGCACGGTGGCCGAGGCGGTCAGCCGGATCGCGGCCACCGGCCCGGACGTGGTCCTGCTCGACGTGCACATGCCCGACGGTGGTGGCCGGGCGGTGCTGGAGGCGATGCGGCGCAGCCATCCCGAGGTCCGGTTCCTGGCGCTCAGCGTCTCCGATGCGGCCGAGGATGTGATCGGGCTGATCCGGGCGGGTGCGCGTGGTTACGTCACCAAGACCATCTCGCCGGACGAGTTGGCCGCGGCGATCCGGCGGGTGGCCGACGGCGACGCGGTGTTCAGCCCGCGCCTGGCCGGCTTCGTGCTGGACGCCTTCGCGGCCCGGCCGGACGCTCCGGTCGCCGATCCGGAACTGGACCAGCTGACCAACCGCGAACGCGAGGTGCTGCGGCTGCTCGCCCGGGGGTACGCGTACAAGGAGATCGCCCGGGAGCTGTACATCTCGATCAAGACGGTCGAGACACACGTCTCCAACGTGCTGCGCAAACTCCAGATGTCCAACCGGTACGAGCTGTCCCGGTGGGCGGCGGACCGGCGCTTGGTGTAACCGACCTTCTCGGCATAAGCGGCTAATCAGGCCGCAGGGCGTGACATGTGGCCAAGTACCCGATCAGAACGATCGACCGCTGGTCTGGAATCGGACTCATACTTTCGGGTAGGATTGCGGACGGAGTGGCGGGATTCACGTCGATGCTCCGGCAGATTCGCGGAGTCGTCGGGCCCGCGTCACCCGACGGGCGGCTGAGCGCGGAAATGTGGTTGACGCGCTGCTCCCACCATGCCTCCGTGGCACCGAAGCGGTGTGTGCGGGGCGATGTCGGCGCCGTCCCGGGCGGGTATCGGGTTGATAACACGCCTTCCCGCCTGGGCGCATTGAGTGTCACAGTTGCAGGCACCTCACAACCCCCTCGTGAGCCGAGCGCCCTGAGGAGGCACTCCCATGCGCGGGAAATTCCTGAAGGTGGCGGTCGCGGCGACCGCCACCGCCATGTTGGCCACCGCCTGTAGCGGCGGTGGCGACGACAACGAGTCGGCCGGCGAGTCCGGCGGCACGCTGCGGGTCTACAACGCCGAGCCGGCGTTCCTGACCCCGTCCGGCGGTGACGACGAGCCGTCGCTGTACGTGATCCGTCAGCTCTATCGCGGTCTGGTCAAGTACAACGCCGAGACTTCCGCGGTCGAGATGGACCTGGCCGATTCGGTCGAGTCGACGGACCAGAAGCTCTGGACGATCAAGCTCAAGAGCGGCTACACCTTCGACAACGGTGAGCCGGTCAACGCCGACGCGTTCCTCCGGTCGTGGAACTACGCCGCGTACGGGCCGAACGCCCAGAACAACGGCTACTTCATGAAGCGGATCGCCGGTAAGGCCGACGTGGCGCCGGTGGACCCGGACGGCGAGGGCCCGAAGAAGGCCCCGAAGCCGGCCGCCGAGACCATGTCGGGTCTCAAGAAGGTCGACGACCTGACCTTCACCGTCGAGCTGGACGCGCCGTTCTCCGGTTTCCCGACCACGGTCGGTTACCCGGGCTTCTTCCCGATGGCCCAGGCCTGCGTCGACGACATCGCCAAGTGCAACGAGACGCCGATCGGGAACGGCCCCTACAAGATCGACGGCAGCTGGCAGCACAACGTCGCCATCAACCTGGTGCGCAGCGACAGCTGGAAGGGCGAGGCGGGCAAGCCGGACCGCATCGAGTACCGGATCTTCGCCGACATCGACGCCGGCTACGCCGCCTTCCAGGCGGGCGAGCTGGACGTGCTCTACACCCTGCCCCCGGCCCGCTACAAGGAGGCCCAGGCGCAGTACGGCGACCGGATGTACGAGTCGCCCGGTGACAGCTTCACCTACGTCGGCATGCCGCTGTACCAGGACACCTTCAAGGACAAGCGGATCCGCCAGGCGCTGTCGCTGTCGATCGACCGCCAGTCGATCGTCGACGCGGTCTTCGACGGCCGGTTCACCCCGGCCAGCGGCTACGTTGCCCCGACCTTCGAGGGTGCTCGCGAAGGCGTCTGCAAGTACTGCACCAAGGACGTCGACAAGGCCAAGCAGCTGCTCGCCGAGGCCGGCGGCTGGCCGGCCGGTAAGAAGCTGATCCTGTGGGCCAACGCCGGTGCCGGCCACGACCTGTGGCTGCAGGCGGTCGGTGACCAGATCAAGGAGGCCCTGGGCATCGACTACGAGCTCAAGGTCAACCTGCAGTTCGCCGAGTACCTCGAGACTGCGGACCAGAAGAAGTTCACCGGTGCGTTCCGCCTCGGCTGGGGTCCGGACTACCCGTTCATGGAGACCTTCCTCTACCCGCTGTACGGCACCGGTGCCGGCAGCAACAACTCGGGCTACACCAACCCGGACTTCGACGCTCTGATGAAGCAGGGTGACTCGGCCGATTCGATCCAGGCCGCGATCCCGGCGTACCAGCAGGCGGAGGACATCCTCGGCGAGGACCTGCCGGTCATCCCGATGTGGTGGAACAAGGTTGGCGCGGTCTACAGCGAGAACGTCGACCAGTTCGTCTGGAACGCCGTCTCGGACGCCGACTACGGTGCGATTTCGCTGAAGCAGAACTGAGCTTCAGACTCCTGATCCTGCCGTAATACGACGTGGCGGCAACGGTGACCCCACCAGGGTGATCGTTGCCGCCACGTCAGCGCCGAGAGGAGACCCCGTCATGGGGCGCTACGTCATTCGACGGTTGCTCCAGTTCATCCCCACCGTGCTGGGCACCATGTTTCTCCTGCACTACATGACCTCGCTGGCGATCCAGTTCAGTGGGAACCCGGTCCGGGCGCTGTTCGGGGACCGGACACCGGACCCCGCGCTGCTTGCGGCGATCACCGAGCGGCTCGGCTACGCCGACCCGTGTCTCGACCAGCGGGGCAACCCCTGCTTCGGGCTCTTCCTGGACCGCCTGCAGAACATCTTCTTCCACTTCGACTTCGGCATCAACCTGCGCCAGCGGGAGGTCACCGACCTGGTCGCCGACGCCATTCCGTTCACCCTCAAGCTGCTGGTCATCGCGATCGTGTTCGAGGCGGTCGTCGGCATCGCGGCGGGGGTGCTGGCCGGTCTGCGGGGCGGTAGCTTCACCGACTACCTGGTGAAGATCAGCACGGTCTTCGTCATCTCGGTGCCGATCTTCGTGCTGGGCGTGGTGGTCCGGGAGTTCGTCGGGGTCAAGTTCGGCAACGTGCTGCGGGGCCAGGACTGGATCCCGGACCTGATTTCCGTCGGTGTCTTCACGCCGGGCTTCAAGCCCGACTATCCGCTGGCCAGCCTGGTGATCCCGGGTATGGTGCTCGGCGCGCTCTCGCTCGCCACCACGGCTCGGCTCACCCGGACCAGCATCATGGAGAACATCCGCGCCGACTACGTCCGCACCGCCAAGGCCAAGGGACTGACCAACAAGCGGGTCATCGGTGTGCACACGCTCCGCAACTCGCTGATCCCCGTGATCACCTTCCTCGGCGTCGACATCGGCGCCGCGATGGCCGGCGCGGTCGTCACCGAGACCATCTTCAACGTGCCGGGCATCGGCCGGCTGGTGACGATGTCGGCGCGCACCGGTGAGTCCTCGGTGGTGGTCGGCGTGGTGACCATGCTGGTGCTTGTCGTCCTGCTGGCCAACCTGCTGGTCGACCTGCTCTATGCCGTGCTCGACCCGAGGATCCGCTATGAGTGACCGAATCACGGTGGCGGAGGCAGGTCTTCCGACCGTTCCTGATGGCCGGGTGGAGCGAAACGAGGTGTGGACATGAGTGACCTGACGAGCACGGGCTCCGCCGCCGGCGGTGCGCCGGTGGCCGGTGACGGCCCTACGCCCGACACTCCGGGCGGCAAGGAGCGTAACGCGAGCCTGTGGGCGGACGCCCGGCGGCAGCTGCTGCGCGACCCGGTCTTCGTGATCGCCTGTCTCTACATCCTCGCGGTCGGGTCGATGGCGCTCTTCCCGAAGCTCTGGACCAGCCAGGACCCGCGGGTGTGCAGCACCGACCGGACCCGGGTCGCCCCGAGCTGGGACCACCCCTTCGGCTTCGACGTGCTGGGCTGCGACTACTACTCGCACGCGATCTACGGCGCCCGCCCGTCGATGGTGATCGCGGTGATGGCGACCGGCGGCATCGTGCTGTTCGGTGGGGTGCTCGGCCTGCTCGCCGGCTACTACGGCGGCTGGGTCGACGCGGTCATCTCCCGGGTGATGGACATCTTTTTCTCGCTGCCGTTCCTGCTCGGCGCGATCGTCTTCCTCACCGTGATCAAGCGACAGAACATCTGGACCATCACCGCCGTGCTGTTCCTGCTGGCCTGGCCGACAATCGCCCGGATCATCCGGGGTAGCGTCATCTCCTCGAAGGACCTGGACTACGTGCAGGCCGCGAAGGCGGTCGGTGCCCGCAACTCCCGGTTGATGTTCCGGCACATCCTGCCGAACGCGATCGCCCCGATGCTGGTCTACGCCACCATCGTGCTCGGCTCGTTCGTCGCCGCCGAGGCCACGCTGACCTTCCTCGGCGTCGGTCTCCAGCCGCCCACCCAGTCCTGGGGCATCATGATCAGCCAGCACCAGGTCTACTTCCTGGAGGATCCGTGGCTGTTGCTCTTCCCCTGTGGTCTGCTGGTGGGCACGGTGCTGTCCTTCATCCTCATGGGTGACGCGCTGCGTGACGCCCTCGACCCGAAGTTCCGGTGAGTCCGATGAGTGAGTCGCAGCGAGCGAATCATCAGCCAAGGGCGACGGTGCCTCACGAGGGCACGGAGCGAGCGGAGTGCCGGCATGAGCACTGATGTGAACGTCAAGATGGAGGCGCTGGCGGGCGTCGACCCGGACGCGCTGCCACTACAGGTCAAGGACCTGCACGTGGAGTTCCGCACCCGCAACGGCATCGCCCAGGCCGTGAACGGCGTGAGCTTCGACCTGCGGGCCGGCGAGACCCGGGCGATCCTCGGCGAGTCCGGCTGCGGCAAGAGCGTGACCGCTCAGGCGATCATGGGCATCCTGGACACCCCGCCCGGCTTCATCACCGGTGGCGAGATCCTCTACCGGGGGGTCGACCTGCTCAAGCTGCCGGAGTCGGAACGGCGCAAGGTGCGGGCGAACCGGGTCGCGATGATCTTCCAGGACGCGCTCTCCGCGTTGAACCCGGTCTTCACCGTCGGTTTCCAGCTGGCCGAGCTGTTCCGCAAGCACCGGGGCATGTCCCGGCAGAACGCCAAGGCCCGTGCCGTCGAGTTGTTGGACCTGGTGAAGATCCCCGCCGCCAAGCAGCGGGTGAACGACTACCCGCACCAGTTCTCGGGTGGTATGCGGCAGCGCGTCATGATCGCCATGGCGCTGGCGCTCGACCCCGAGGTGCTGATCGCGGACGAGCCGACCACCGCGCTGGACGTGACCGTGCAGGCGCAGATCATGGCGCTGCTCGCGGAGTTGCAGCGGGAACGCAACATGGGCCTGGTGCTGATCACCCACGACATGGGGGTGGTGGCCGACGTGGCGGACCGGATCTCGGTGATGTACGCCGGCCGGGTCATCGAGGAAGCCGGCGTGAACGACATCTACGCCAGCCCCGCCCACCCGTACACCAAGGGTCTGCTGGAGTCGATCCCGCGCCTGGACCTCAAGGGTCATGAGCTCAGTGCCATCAAGGGCCTGCCGCCGATGCTGACCAACATCCCGCCGGGCTGCGCCTTCAACCCCCGGTGCGGCTACGCGCAGGACGTCTGCCGGCAGGATCCGGCGCCACCGCTGTACCAGGTGTCGCCGAGCCGGACGGCCGCCTGCCACTTCTGGAAGGAGGTCAAGGGCGATGAGTGACGTCGTGCTGGAAACCCGCGACCTGGTCAAGCACTTCCCGCTGACCCGGGGCATCGTTTTCAAGAAGCAGTACGGCGCGGTTCAGGCGGTCGACGGGGTCAGCCTGGAGCTGCGGCGCGGCGAGACGCTGGGCGTCGTGGGTGAGTCCGGCTGCGGCAAGTCGACGCTGGCCCGGCTGCTGGTCGGGCTGGAGACGCCGACCTCGGGTGACCTGTTCGTGCAGGGCAAGAACATGTCGAAGGTCGGCGCCGAGGAGCGACGTCGGGGCCGGCGCAACATCCAGCTGGTGATGCAGGACCCGTACACCTCGCTCAACCCGCGGATGACCGTCGGCGACATCGTCGGGGAGCCCTTCGAGGTGCACCCGGACGTGCTGCCGAAGGCCAGGCGGCGGGCCAGGGTGCAGGAACTGCTCGATCTGGTCGGTCTCAACCCGGACCACATCACCCGGTACCCGCACCAGTTCTCCGGCGGCCAGCGGCAGCGCATCGGCATCGCCCGGGCGCTCGCGCTCAACCCGGAGATCATCCTGTGTGACGAGCCGGTCTCCGCGCTGGACGTCTCCATCCAGGCCCAGGTGATCAACCTGCTGGAGAAGCTCCAGAAGGAGCTCGGGCTGTCGTACATCTTCATCGCCCACGACCTTTCGGTGGTCCGGCACATCGCCGACCGGGTCGCGGTCATGTACCTCGGGAAGATCATCGAGATCGGCACCGAGGACGAGATCTACGACAACCCGACCCATCCGTACACGCAGGCGTTGCTGTCGGCGGTGCCGGTGCCGGATCCGAGGCGGCGTGGGCACCGGGATCAGATCGTGCTGACCGGTGACGTGCCGTCGCCGGCCAACCCGCCCTCGGGCTGCCGATTCCGCACCCGGTGCTGGAAGGCCCAGGACATCTGCGCCGAGCAGCAGCCGCTGCTGGAGATCCGCGACAATTCGGGTCACCCGAGCGCCTGCCACTTCGCCGAGGTACGCGACGTGGTGCACGCGTCGGAGTAGCCCCACAGACGCCGCCGCTCCCGTCCATCCGTACCGGAAGCAGCGGTGAAGGTAGTGCCTCCTCAGTGATTCGGGGCGTCGGCCGTCACCAGCAGCCGGCGCCCCGGTCCACATCCTGCCTGCCCACGCATCCCCAGGTTGATCAAAAAGTTCACGTCCGGAACAGCGCGAATCCAGACGTGAACTTCTTGATCAACAGTGCCGTCCGCGCACGCGGATGCTGGCGTGGGTAGGTGGGGCGGGTGGTTTAGAGGGGGCCGCGGCCGGCGCGGAGCAGCAGCAGGGCTAGTTGGGTGCCGTCCGCGCCCAGGGCCGACCGGAACCGCTCCAGGATCTCCTGCTCGCGGGAGAGGACGAGCCGGGTGCCGCCCGAGGCCATCCGGGTCGCACCGACCTCCCGGGAGAGCGTGGCGCGCTCCTGCCACAACTCGATGAGCGCTCGGTCGATCTCGTCGATCCGTGCCCGGATCTCGGCGATCCGGTTGGCGGCGTCCGGCTCGGCGGTGCCGGTGGCCGGGATGTCGCCCTCGGGCCCGGTGCGACCGGTGCCGTTCGAGATCGTGCCGGACCCGGTCGCGCCGCCGTTCTGCTCCATCACGTCTGTCATCCTCAGGTACCCCTCGCGGTGTGGTGCCCGTTGCCCGGATTCCGGGACGCGAAAAGCCCCGGGCTCCGAGAGCCCGGGGCTTTTTCGTAGGTCTGATCGATCAGGCGCGACCTACGGCTGCCGGACTCCCGGAGCCGTAGTAAAAGTAGAAGCGCTGGTCGAACACGCTGTCGAGTATGCCGCCCCGCGGGGGTGACGCGCAAGGAAAGCCGTCAACAAGGGGCTGCCGCTACCGCAGGCGTCAACCCGCCGCCTTCCCTGCATCTGGGCGGTGGTGCCGTCGGCGGGTGATGTCCGGCCGGCGGCATAGACTCGCCGTGCGATGCATCCTCTCTTCGACATCCCCGCGTCCCCGCCCGAGCCCGAGCCTGCCCGGGCGTTGCCGCCCCACCGGTCCGCGCCCGGCCGCCTCGACCCGACTCAGTTGGTGGAGGGACTCAACGGCCCGCAGCGGGACGCGGTCACCCACGCGGGCTCGCCGCTGCTGATCGTGGCCGGCGCCGGGTCCGGCAAGACCCGAGTGCTGACCCACCGGATCGCCTATCTGCTCGCCGCTCGGGATGTGCACCCCGGCGAGATCATCGCGATCACCTTCACCAACAAGGCCGCCGGCGAGATGAAGGACCGGGTCACCGCCCTGGTCGGCCCACGGGCCCGGCTGATGTGGGTCTCCACGTTCCACTCGGCTTGTGTCCGGATCCTGCGTGCCGAGCACGAGCAGGCCGGTCTGAAGTCCACGTTCTCGATCTACGATGCCGACGACTCCCGCCGGCTGATGCAGCTCGTCGCCCGGGAACTCGACCTGGATCCGAAGCGTTATCCGGCGCGGGGCCTGGCCGCCCAGGTCTCGAACCTGAAGAACGAGCTGGTCGATCCGGAGACGTTCGCCGCGCGGGCGAGCGGGCCGAACGAACGCGCCCTGGCCGAGGCGTACGCCCTCTACCAGCGGCGGCTCCGTGAGGCCCACGCGCTGGACTTCGATGACCTGATCATGACGACGGTGCACCTGCTCCAGTCGCATCCGCATGTCGCGGAGAGCTACCGCCGTCGTTTCCGGCACGTGCTGGTCGACGAGTACCAGGACACCAACCACGCGCAGTACGTCCTGATCAAGGAGTTGGTCTCCGGCACCGAGGGCCTCGACCCGGCCGAGCTGTGTGTGGTCGGCGACGCGGACCAGTCCATCTACGCCTTCCGGGGCGCGACGATCCGCAACATCCTGGAGTTCGAGCGCGACTTCAGCAACGCCCGCACCATCCTGCTGGAGCAGAACTACCGCTCCACGCAGACCATCCTGAACGCCGCGAACGCGGTGATCGACCGCAACACGTCCCGCAAGCCGAAGCGACTGTGGAGCGACGCCGGCCCGGGCGAACCGATCGTCGCGTACGTCGCCGACACCGAGCACGCCGAGGCGGACTGGGTGGCCCGGGAGATCGACAGGTTGGTCGACGACGGGGAGACACGTCCGGGTGACGTGGCGGTCTTCTACCGCACCAACGCCCAGTCCCGGGTCTTCGAGGAGGTGTTCATCCGCCTCGGTCTGCCCTACAAGGTCGTCGGCGGGGTGCGCTTCTACGAGCGCAAGGAGGTCCGGGACGCCCTGGCCTACCTGCGTTCGGTGGTCAACGACGACGACACGGTCAGCCTGCGGCGGATCCTGAACACCCCGCGCCGGGGCATCGGCGACCGCGCCGAGGCGTGCGTGGAGGCGCTGGCCAGCCGCGACCGGATCTCCTTCGGTGCCGCGCTGCGGCGAGCCGGTGACGCGCCCGGCATCTCGACCCGGGCGGCCAACGGCATCGCCGACTTCGTGGCGCTGCTCGACTCCGCCCGTGAGCTGGCCGTCGACGGTACCCCGGAGGAGGTGCTGGAGGCGGTGCTGACCCGCTCGGGCTACCTGACCGAGCTGGAGGAGAGCCTCGACCCGCAGGACGCGGGCCGGGTCGACAACCTCCAGGAGCTGGTCAGCGTCGCGCGTGAGTACACCGAGCGGGTCGAGGCGACCGGCGCGGAGGGGGAGCGGGCCACCCTGGCCGGTTTCCTGGAGCAGGTCGCGCTGGTCGCCGACGCCGACCAGGTGCCCAGCGACGACCCCGAGCACCAGGGTGTGGTCACCCTGATGACGCTGCACACCGCCAAGGGCCTGGAGTTCCCGGTGGTGTTCCTGACCGGCCTGGAGGACGGCGTCTTCCCGCACCTGCGCTCGCTTGGCGACACCCGGGAGTTGGAGGAGGAGCGCCGGCTGGCGTACGTCGGCATCACCCGTGCCCGGCAGCGGCTCTACCTCTCCCGGGCGGTGACCCGCTCGGCGTGGGGTCAGCCGGCCTACAACCCGCCGTCCCGGTTCGTCGAGGAACTGCCGCCCGAACTGGTCCGCTGGGAGCGGACCGAGGGCTCGTACACCACGTGGGGTGGAGGTGGTGGCGGCGTGGGCGGCCGTGCGGACCGGACGTCCGGCGGTCGCGGCGGTTTTGCCGGCGGCACGCCCCGGGCGGTCCAACTGGCCCGCAAGCTCGGGGTGGACGGCAGCCGGTTGACCACCGCGAGCGAGCTGCCACAGGGGCCGAAGGTCACCGCCGGGGACCGGGTGAACCACCAGCGGTACGGTCTCGGCCGGGTGGTGACCGTGGAGGGACACGGCCCGGGCGCCCGAGCGCAGATCGACTTCGGCGACCAGACGCTGTGGCTGGTGCTCCGACACGCTCCGATCGAGAAGATCTGACCCAGCCGACCAGGCAGGGGTCAGCAGGCCACGTCGAGGCCGCGGGCGCGCAGGAACGGCGCCGGGTCGATCTGGTTCCACATCTGTCCCTGGTGCACCTCGAAGTGCAGGTGCGGGCCGGTGGAGTCGCCCGTGGAGCCCTCCAGGCCGATCGGCTGCCCGGTGCTGACCTTCTCACCCACGCTCACCCTGGCGGTGCTCAGGTGGGCGTAGTGGGTGAGATAGCCGTTGCCGTGGTCGATGACCACGGAGATGCCGTACCCGTCGCCGACGTCGCCGGCCTTCGTCACGGTGCCGCCGAAGGCGGCGCGCACGGGGGTGCCGGCCGGCATGGCGAAGTCGATGCCGGCGTGCAGGGTGCCCCAGCGGGGCCCGTAGCAGGAGGTGACGGCACCTCCGGCCATCGGCAGGACCCAGGAGGACTTCGGCTTTGTGCTCTTCTTCGGCTTCGCCTCGGCGGTCGCCGTCCGGCTGGCCTTCGGCTTCGGCTTCCGGCTGGCCTTCGGCTTCGGCTTCGGGCTGGGCTGCGCGGTGGGGCTGGCGCTCGGCGACGGGGACGGGCTCGGTGACGGGCTGCCCGAGGCGGCGGGTTCGCGGGCCGACCGGTCGGCCCGCTCGGCCCCCTCGGCGCGGGTCTGGGCGTCCAGGGCGACCGGGCTGGTGGTCGACCGCTCGTCGCGGTCGGTCAGGACGACACCGCCGACGCCGAGCGCCGCCAGGGCGACCACACCGACAGCCAGCAGACGGGAGTGCCGGATCAGGCGCCGCCGGTGGCCGGCCGGGGCGTGGGGGATCTCGCGGGGCGGGGTGTGGCTGTCGTCCTGCACGGTACGGACCTCATTGGTTTCGAGTGGTACGTGACCTCGAAATCCTGGTGTCGGTCCGGGCGGTGCCGGGATCGGGGGTGTCGGTGGCGCGGGCGATGGTCGGTGCCGCTGTCCGCCTTCGTGCCGGGCTGTTCTCGACTGCCCGATGCCGATCTGGCCGGCCGGTGCGCCGCCGGTCACATTTGCGCAGGTGAGCTGGGACACTTGCGGGCACGAGGCGCCAAGCAAAACCGCCCGGATCGACAGATCCGGGCGGTCAACAGGCGTTACGGCCGGTCAGGACGCGGCTACCTCGCTGTAGATTGCCTCGACTTGTAGCTTGATGTCCACTCCGCGCTCCTGGAGCCACGGCACCGGGTCGAGCGGCTCGCCCTTGACATGGATCTCCAGGTGCAGGTGGGAGCCGTAGGAGTGGCCCGTGTTGCCGACCAGGCCAAGCTGGTCACCGGCGTTGACCTGCTGTCCCTCGCGGACGTTGAGCGCGGAGGAGTGGCCGTAGATGGCCTCGCTGCCGTCGGCGTGCTGCACGATCACCGCGTTTCCATAGCCGCCGAACCAGCCGGCCTTGGTGACGGTGCCCTCGTGGATGGCGACGTACGGGGTTCCCTCCGGCGCGACGAGATCGACGCCGGTGTGCAGCTTGCCCCACCGCATGCCGTAGGGAGAGTTGAAGTCGTAGCCCTGCAGGGGGAGCAGCCAGACGCCGGTGTCCTCGGCGCTCTCCGGGGCATCGCGGCCGTCCCGGGAGGCCCGGTCGGCGGCGTCGGCCCGCTCGGCCGTGCCCTGATCGCTGATCGACGCCTGCTTCAGCTCGTCGAGCACCGACGGGCTGACGCTCTTGGCGTCCGGCATCGCGCTGGCGCCCAGCGCCACCACACCGGCGCCGACGAAGGCGGTGGTGACGACCGCGGCGTAGCGGCTGCGCGGGGGGGTGGGTACGCGGCGGCGGCCGCGATATCGATCGGGCTCAGACGACAGGCGCTGGCGCACGCATACCCTCCGTTGTCGGGGTTCCGATGCGGATCAGCCGTCGTCCGGATCTGGTGACCGTGCGTCGGCTGGTCGCGTCGTCACCCGTCCGTAGACCTGATGACAACCGTGGACACGGTAGCCAACCGTCAGTCCTCTCACAAGCCGGAGCGCCGAATTGCCTGCAACCTTCTGTCCGTTTCCGTCCGAGATTGTCCTGGCTCGGGGGTGTACTGGGGTGTCCTCGTTATCCTCCGTTCGTCGCACACCGTGACCGAACGGCGGACTCGTCCCGCTTGACGCGTCGCGCGCCGGTCGTGTCTGTGCGTGAGGTGCCGATGGGTGCCTGGGTGAGGTGGCCGGAGGTCGCGACGAGCCCGCAGGTCGGACGCCCGTCCACCGCTCGCCCGACCGGCCCCGGTTCCCCGGTCCCGGTCGGGCGGGTTACCGTTCGTTCAGGTGAAAGCCGCGGAGCCGGTGAAAGGGATGCCCAGATGAGCTCTCGTGTTCGGGTCGTCGTCGCCAAGCCAGGCCTGGACGGCCACGACCGCGGCGCCAAGGTGGTGGCGCGCGCTCTGCGTGACGCCGGCATGGAGGTCATCTACACCGGCCTGCACCAGACCCCGGAGCAGATCGTGGAGACCGCGATCCAGGAGGACGCCGACGCGGTCGGTCTCTCGGTACTCTCCGGCGCGCACATGACGCTGTTCCGCCGGGTCCTCGAACTGCTCGACGAGCGGGAGGCCCGGGACATCGTCGTCTTCGGCGGAGGCATCATCCCGGAGGCCGACCTTCCGGAGTTGGAGCGGCTCGGCGTGGCCAAGATCTTTACCCCGGGCGCCACCACCGCATCCATCGTGGAATGGGTCCGGAACAACGTCGCCCAGCCGGTGGCCTGAGCACAGGGGGAGGGGCCGGACGCACCCCTCACACGTCCGGCCCCTCTATGCACGATGCCCCGCCGCCACCCCTCGACCGACAGGGCATCGGCCGTTTTCGTCTTCGCGCTTCCCAGCGCTCCGACACCTGACTCAACGATGCCCTTCCTGCGGGGTTACGCGGGACCGCTGAGAACCGCCGCCGCCCTGACAAGATCGCTCGAACGGGTGACGTCGCCGGTGCCGGTGGACCGGCGTCGGCCCGGGCTGTGCATTACCGCACACCGCGCACCCGCTCGGTTGCCGGCGGTGCCGGCATCGCTAGGCTGCGCCCAATGAAACCTTTCCCACCTCGCTCTGCGAGCCGGACCGTCAGGTCGGCTGCGGCGCGTGGTCGCGGTGGCGAGGGTTCGACGGCCTGCGTCAACTTCAACTGATGTCGGGCATCACACTGTTTTCTTTCCATACGCTGGTGGCGGCGCGACGGTGCGCCGCAGAGACGGGACGGGACGCGCAATCGTGGACCTGTACGAGTACCAGGGGCGGGACCTGTTCGAGCGGCACGGGCTTCCCGTGCTCGCCGGCGGCGTCGCCACGACCCCGGAGGAGGCCCGCGCGATCGCCGAACGCCTCGGCGGCCGGGTGGTCGTCAAGGCACAGGTGAAGGTCGGCGGCCGAGGCAAGGCGGGCGGCGTCAAGCTGGCCGAGGGCGCGGAGGAGACGGTGGCCCGCGCCACCGACATCCTCGGCATGGACATCAAGGGCCACACCGTCCACAAGGTCATGATCACCGTGACCGCGGACGTGGCCGAGGAGTACTACTTCTCGTACCTGCTCGATCGGGCGAACCGCACGTTCCTCTGCATCGCCAGCGTCGCCGGCGGCATGGACATCGAGCAGGTCGCCGACGAGACCCCGGAGAAGGTCGTCAAGGCGCCGATCGACGCCGTCAAGGGCGTGGACGAGGCGAAGGCGCGGGAGATCGTCGACGCGGCCGGCTTCCCGGCCGAGGTCGCCGACCAGGTCGTCGAGACCGCGGTCGGCCTGTGGCGGGCGTTCGTCGCCGAGGACGCCACCCTGGTCGAGGTGAACCCGCTGGCCAAGACCGCCGAGGGCAAGCTGCTGCTGCTGGACGCCAAGGTGACGCTGGACGAGAACGCCGGCTTCCGGCACCCCGACCACGAGGCACTTGTCGACCAGGCGGCGGTGGACCCCCTGGAGCAGGCGGCCAAGGAGAAGGACCTCAACTACGTCAAGCTCGACGGCGAGGTGGGCATCATCGGCAACGGCGCGGGCCTGGTCATGTCGACCCTCGACGTGGTCGCCTACGCCGGAGAGCGGCACGGCAACGTCAAGCCGGCCAACTTCCTCGACATCGGTGGCGGCGCGAGCGCCGCGGTCATGGCCAACGGTCTGGAGATCGTGCTCTCCGACCCGTCGGTCAAGAGCGTCTTCGTCAACGTCTTCGGCGGCATCACCGCCTGCGACGCGGTCGCCAACGGCATCGTGCAGGCGTTGGGCCTGCTGGAGCAGCGGGGCGAGCAGGTCACCAAGCCGCTCGTCGTCCGCCTCGACGGCAACAACGCCGAGGCCGGGCGAGCGATCCTCGACGGCGCGAACAACCCGCTTATCGAGCGGGTCGACACCATGGACGGCGCGGCCGAGCGGGCCGCCGAGCTGGCGGCTGCGGGGGTCTGACACATGGCTATCTGGCTGACCAAGGACTCGAAGGTCATCGTCCAGGGGATGACCGGTTCCGAGGGTTCCAAGCACACCCGCCGGATGCTCGCCGCCGGCACGAACGTGGTGGGCGGCGTGAACCCGCGCAAGGCGGGCACCACCGTCGACTTCGACGGCACCGAACTGCCGGTCTTCGCCGGCGTCGCCGACGCGATGAAGGACACCGGCGCGGATGTCACGGTCATCTTCGTGCCGCCGCAGTTCACCAAGGCGGCGGTCATCGAGGCGATCGACGCCGAGATCCCGCTGGCTGTGGTGATCACCGAGGGGGTGCCGGTGCACGACACCGCCGCCTTCTGGGCGTACAACGTGGCCAAGGGGGAGCGGACCAGGATCATCGGGCCGAACTGCCCCGGCATCGCCTCGCCGGGTGCCTCGAACGCCGGCATTATCCCGGCCAACATCACCGGCTCCGGCCGGATCGGCCTGGTCAGCAAGAGCGGCACGCTGACCTATCAGATGATGTACGAGCTGCGGGACATCGGCTTCTCCACCTGCGTCGGCATCGGCGGCGACCCGATCATCGGGACGACGCACATCGACGCGCTGGCCGCCTTCGAGGCCGACCCGGACACCGACGCCATCGTCATGATCGGTGAGATCGGTGGGGACGCCGAGGAGCGGGCGGCCGAGTTCATCAAGGCCAACGTCAGCAAGCCGGTGGTCGGCTACATCGCCGGGTTCACCGCCCCGCCCGGCAAGACCATGGGGCACGCCGGTGCGATCATCTCCGGCTCGGCGGGCACCGCCGACGCCAAGAAGGAAGCGCTGGAGGCGGTCGGCGTGAAGGTCGGCAAGACGCCGACCGAGACGGCCAAGCTGATGCGCGAGATCATGTCCGCGGGCTGAGCGGAACACGCATCGAGGGGCCGACCGGAAGGTCGGCCCCTCAGCGGTTCCAGTACGGGTAGTTGCCGGTCGCCTGCAGGATCAGGCTGACGACGATGTTCAGCACGCCCAGCGCGATGGCCACGTAGCCCAGCACCGGCGACTGGCGGAACCGGCGCGCGTCGCGGATCGACAACCAGCCGAAGACGATGCCGAGGACGCCGCAGCAGAGCACCCCGGTCACGATGCCGAGCACGCCCCAGAGAGTCGTGCGGTTTCGGCCGGTCGGTGATGGCGGGGGCGGTGGATACGGAGCGTTCACGACTCCCCTTCCGGTGACGTGCTGCCGCGACGTCGGTCACGGCCCCTGAGCCGAGGCTAGAGGAGCCGGTGCCCGCCCACGGCGGATCGGGCGAACTGCCTCCTCCGGCGCACCGGGCGTCGCTGCGAGCGGGTGTCGGGCAGCCAGGGCCGGCGCGGCATGCCAGAGTAGAGCCGATGTCCGTCACCCCTGACCAGCCACGCCGGGCCACCGACGCCCGTGGCGCCGGCGTCCGGCCACCCGGACGGGCCGGCTCTCCGCGCCGGGTGCCCGCTGCGCGGGCGGCACCCTCGGGGCGCAGCCACGCGC